>NZ_JBSHDU010000011.1:0-56051 GCF_053616475.1 Streptomyces sp. NPDC055815
GCGGTCGCCGGGCTGCCGGGCTGGCCGCTCCCCGTGGCGACCGTCGCCCCCGGCGTCCCGGCCCCGCACGACCCGGAGCCGGAGGAGGGCGATCCCGCGCCTCTCGCCCCGCCCTCCGGCGAGGAGTGGGGCCCGGCGCAGCGCCGGCTGGGCGCCGACGAGGTGGCGGCCCAGTGGGAGGCCTGGCGGGCCCGGGTGGGCGACGAGAGCGGGGAACCCGCGGCCCCTCGTGTCCCGGAGCCCGCGGAGGCCGCCGGACCGCCGTCGGCCGGGGCCGGGGACCAGGGTCAGGGCCGGAACGAGGGCCAGACCCAGACACAGCCCCAGCCCGAGCCCCCGTCCCAGACCCCCGCACCCGGCGTTGCCGCTACCGGCGGCGCCGTCCCCGGCCCGTACACCGGCGTCCGGAAGGCCCTGGACGAGCTGCGCGGCTATCTGGAGGAGCCTCCGCCGGTCGGCAGGGTCCGCGCGTCCGCCGGGATGCTCCGCGCCGACGGTCCCGGCTGGTCGCTCGTGGCCAAGGCGGACGACATGGCGTTCGTCCTCCTCGACGAGGCGCCGCGCGAGGTGCTGCCCGTGACGCGGGGGCCGAAGCTGCCCGCCCTCCTCGAAGCGCTGGACGCGATGGCCGTACGCGCCTCTTGAGGACCTCCACCCGTCTCCACGCCCCATAGGACGAGGGCCCGCGGTGTGGTTCCGAGCCATGGTCCGACGGTGGTGGTGCGCCGCACGATGTGGCGCCGCACCCCTTTTCCGTCGTCCCATCGGAGGCTCACCATGCGCCTGTTCCCAGGCGTCTCCCTGTTCGCCGCGCTCCTCACCGGGGTGACCGTCCTCGGCCCCGCGAGCCCCGCCGGGGCGGAGGCGCCTGCCGCCTCGCGCTGTGCGCGTCAGGACCGGATCCATGTGCCCGGCGCCGAGCGTCAGCAGTCCGCCTGTCTGGACGACCTGACGACCACCGGGCTCGCCGGCACCCCGTACACCGACCTGGCCGACCAGGCCGGTCTGGCCTCGAAGGCGACCCGTAACCCCTCGGGAGTGCCGGGCGTCCAGATCGACGGCTACTTCCCCGACGACTCCCGCCTCAACGCCACCCACGGCTGGGCCCATGACGCGCAGTTCGTCATCCGGCTGCCCGACCACTGGAACGGCGGGCTCGTCGTCACCGGCGCCCCGGGCTCACGCCGCCAGTACTCCACGGACGCGCTGATCTCCGACCAGGTGCTCGCCCGCGGCTTCGCCTACGCCGCGACCGACAAGGGCAACACCGGCCCGGACTTCTTCACCGACGGGCGGGAGCCCGGCGACGCGGTCGCCGAGTGGAACCGCCGGGTGACCGAGCTGACGCGGGCCGCCAAGAAGGTCGTACGGCAGCGCTACGGCCAGGCGCCGGAGCGCACGTACATGACCGGCATCTCCAACGCCGGCTACCTCACGCGCTGGCAGCTGGAGAACCGGCCCGAGCTGTACGACGGCGGCGTCGACTGGGAGGGCGTGCTGTGGACGACACGCGGCCCGAACCTGCTGACGAGCCTGCCGGTGACGGTGGCCAGGACCCAGCGTCTTGCCACCGACGAGGACCTGATCGCGGCGGGCTTCGCGCCCGGCTCGCGCTTCCTGTGGCCGTACCACGAGAAGGCCTACTGGGGTCTGACGCAGAAGCTCTTCCGGGCCGAGTTCGACCCCTCGTACGACCCGGCCTGCCCCGGCTCCACGGCCGGCGGGACCGTGGAGCAGATCTTCGCGCCCTGTGCCTCGGACGCCTCCTACGACTACGCCTCCCGGCCCGCGTCCGTGCACCGCGCGGTCGCGAAGGTCGCGCTCACCGGACGGATCGGCAAGCCGCTGATCACGCTCCACGGCGACCTCGACACGCTGCTGCCGATCTCCACGGACTCCGATGTGTACGCGCGGATGATCGACGAGCGTGGCCGGGGCGGGCTGCACCGCTACTACACGGTGCAGGACGGGACGCACACGGACGGCCTGTACAACACGTATCCGGACCGGCTGCGCCCGATCCTGCCGTGCTACCGCTCCGCGTTCGACGCCCTCACGCGCTGGGTGGAGGAGGGGACGACGCCGCCCGCGGACCGCACGATTCCGCGGCCCACGAGCGGTGACGTGGTCAATTCCTGCGCTCTGGAGGGGTGAAACCCGGGACCCCTCAGACCCGCTCGAGCGGGCGGTGCGGCTCGGCCGGCAGCTCGGCCCGGATCGGGTCGCCGGGCCGCACCTCCCCGCCCGCGAGCACGACGCCCATGATGCCCGCCTTGCGCACGATCTCGCCGTTCTCGTCGCGGCCGAGGACCTGCTTGAGCAGACCATGCCGGAAGTTGTCGATCTGCGCGCAGGGGTTGCGCAGTCCGGTGACCTCGACGACGGCCTCCGCGCCGAGGTGCAGGAGGGTGCCCGTGGGCAGGGACAGGAGGTCGATCCCCCGGGTCGTGACGTTCTCGCCGAGGTCGCCGGGGGCAACCTCGAAACCGGCGCCGGCGACCTCGTCGAAGAGCTCGGCGTGGATGAGGTGGACCTGCCGCAGGTTGGGCTGGGTGGGGTCCTGCGCGACACGGGACCGGTGCTTCACCGTCACGCCCGCGTGGACGTCGCCCTCCACGCCGAGCCCGGCGAGGAGGGTGATGCCCTCCTTGTTGGGCTTGGTGAACGCGTACGTGCCGTTGCTGCTGACCGTGGTGACGGTGCCGCTGCTCATGCTGAGAGCTCCCCTTCTCTGCCGCTCCGGGCGACGACGCGCCCGCCCGGACCGATGATCACATCGCGCCTCGGTGTACGACCCTACTCGGCGGCCCCGGAACGGAGCGGCGCGCCCACCTCGTGCAGATGACCGAGGGCCTGGCGGTACGAGTCCACGAAGCCGGTCTCCGTGTACGGGACGCCCAGCGCGGCGCAGTGGGCGCGCACGGCGGGCTGCGCCAGACGGAGGTTCGGGCGCGGCATGCTCGGGAACAGATGGTGCTCCACCTGGTAGTTGAGCCCGCCGAGGAACCAGTCGGTCAGGGCGCCGCCCCGGATGTTGCGCGAGGTGAGCACCTGGCGGCGCAGGTGGCCCCAGCTGTCGCCGTCCTCGTGCTCGTCCGGCCGGTCCATTCCCTTGTGGTTCGGGGCGAAGGCCATGCCGAGGTGCACGCCCAGGAGCATCTGGTGGACGAGGGCGAAGACGAGGGCCTGGGCGGGCGTCAGGAGCGTGAGGAGAAGCGTCGCGTATCCGGCGAAGTGGGCGAGGAGGAGGGAGCCTTCGACCAGTCGCTCGCGCCGGGTGCGGAACGGGCCGTCCTTCGCGAGCAGCGACTGGATCCCGTACACCTTGAGCGCGATGCCCTCCAGGGTGGCCAGCGGGAAGAACAGCCAGGCCTGGTGGCGGGTGAGGAACCCGCGCAGACCCGTACGGCCTGCCGTCTGGTGCTCGGCGAAGACCAGGATGTCGGCGACGACGTCCGGGTCCTTGTCGAGGTGGTTGGGGTTGGCGTGGTGGCGGTTGTGCTTGTCGTTCCACCATTCCCGGCTCATGCCGAGGAGGAGGTTGGCGTGGACGAGCTGGAGGATCCGGCCGGCCCTGCGGTTCGCGGTGATCTGCGCGTGGCCCGCGTCGTGACCGACGAAGGCGGCTCGGGCGGAGAACAGGGCGAGGGGGACGGCGAGCAGCAGCGCCCACCAGGAAGGGCCGGTCAGGACGAGTCCGGCCACGACGGCGGCGATGCCGAGGAGGTTGACGACGATGCCGCGGGCGTACCAGCCGGGGCGGTGTTCGAGGAGGCCCTGTTCCCTGACCGTCCGCAGGAGCGGGCTGAACTCGCTGCCGCCCCGGGCGCGGGCGGGCGCCGCGAGGGGTGCGGCGGCCGGGGGCAGGACGGTGGCCTGGGACATGGCGGGCTCCGGTTTCTGTCGGTCGGTGGGTCGGTGGGCGCCTGTCAGAAACGTACGGATCCGTGATCGTCCGCGGCCATGGCGTCACCACCCGTCCACCGCCGGGGGCGCACCGGGGGGCGGGGGTGGGGCGAGCCCTACCCTCCAGGAGCGCCGAGCGCGTGCGGCGGTGGGTGAGTCCTCCCTCTCCACGAGCGCCGGGCGCGTGTGGCGGGCGGCCGGCCCTCCCCCTGCACGAGCGCCGGGCGCGTGTGGCGCGGATCACTCGGCGGGGGCGCACGTCCGGCGACTTCGCGGGGTATCCTCGGCGACTCGGTCGTCAGGTAGTCAAATTTGAGGAATGCGTTGTCGCTCTCGCACGGATCCCATGAACCGGCCCGCGAACCCGCCCCCCGAACACCCTCCCCCAGCCCCGAACTCCTCCTTCACTCCGCCGTCTTCCTCCCCGCCGATCCGCCCCGCGCCGGACGGGTCGCCTTCTGGTCACCGGACGGCGAGCCCCTGCCGGACGCCGCCGGCGCCGGCCCGGGCGACACGACGATCACGGTCGTGGAGGGCGACCCGCTCCGGGCCGTGACCGTCCCCGCCCGCACCCTGTCGGTACGGGACGCCCTGCCGTTGCTCGCCCGCGCCCGGTTCTCGGACACCGCCTCCCCCGCGGCCGCCTTCTGGGGTGCCGCGTCCCTGCTCGCCCTGGACCTCGTCTCGCGCGGTCTGCTGCTGCCCGGCCTCACGCCCGGCGACCACGACGCCTGGCGCGCAGGCCCGCTGGGCCCCGCGGATCTGGCCGAACTCCGCACCCTCGCCGCCTCGATGCCGCCCGAGGCGCACTCCGTACCCCTGTCGGTCCACGCAGCCTCGTCCGACGCCGTGCCCCTCGTGGGCGACGAACCGCTGCTGCTGCCCGAGCCCGAGGCGCTGCTCCGGGCGTTCGCCGACGCGGTGGCCGACACGCTGCCGCGTACCCCGGCGGCCCCGCTCGCCGCCGGCGGGCCCGCCTTCGCGGCCGACGCACCGCAGAGCCTGCCCGAACAGCGCGCCTGGGCCGCCGATGTGGCGGCGGTGCACGACGCGGGCGTCCGGCTCTCCCTCCGGCTCGAACTGCCCGGATTCCGCGCGGACCCGCAGGAGGCGCCCGCCTTCCGGGCGGTGCTCCAGCTGCACGGGGTCGCCGACCCGACCCTGGTCGCGGACGCGGCGGAGGTGTGGGCGGGCTCCGGCCGGGCCGGGGCCGCGTTCGGCCCCCGCGCGCGCATGGACGCCCTCCTCGCGCTCCGGCGCGCCGCCCGGGCCTGGCCGCCGCTGTCTCCGCTCCTGTCGGCGGCCGTGCCCGACACCGTCGAACTCGCCGACGAGGAGGTCGCCGAGCTCCTGGGCCCGGCCGCCGAGGCCCTCGCCGCATCGGGCGTCGAGATCCACTGGCCGCGCGAGCTCGCGGACCGGCTGACCGCCGGCGCGGTGATCGGCCCGCAGGAGGCCTCAGACGGGAGCCCCGGGCTCCCTGACGGTCTCGGACGGGCTGTCGACGGCACGGTGGGATCGGGCTCCGCCGAGGCGAACAGCGCCTCCGAGGCGGACGGCTCCTCCGAGACCGAGGGCGCGCGAGTCTCCGGGTCCGCCCTGCCCTCCTTCCTCGCCGCGGACTCCCTGCTCGCCTTCAACTGGCGCTTCGCCGTGGGCGACCACGTGCTCTCCCGGGCCGAGCTCGACCGGCTCGCCGAGGCCGGACGGCCACTGGTCCGGCTGCGCGACCGCTGGGTCCTCGTCGATCCGGCCGAGGTGCGCCGGGCCCGTGCCCAGCAGGACCGGAAGGTCACTCCGGTGGACGCCCTCTCCGCCGTCCTCACCGGCACGACCGAGATCGACGGGCGCTCCGTCGAGGTGGCCGCCACCGGCTGGCTGGAGCGACTGCGGGAGCGCCTCGCCGAACCCGAGGGCGGCCGGCCGGAGGTCACCCAGCCCCCGGCGCTGGCCGCGACCCTGCGCGACTACCAGCTGCGCGGGCTCGACTGGCTCCACCGGATGACCTCGCTCGGCCTTGGTGGCTGTCTGGCCGACGACATGGGCCTCGGCAAGACGATCACGGTCATCGCCCTGCATCTGCACCGGCAGACCGACCCGGCGTCCGCCGGCCCCACCCTCGTCGTCTGTCCGACCTCGCTCATGGGCAACTGGCAGCGGGAGATCGAGAAGTTCGCGCCGGGCACCCCGGTGGGCCGCTTCCACGGCGCGGCCCGCGACCTGGACGAGGTCGCCGACGGCGGCTTCGTGCTCACCACGTACGGCACGATGCGCCTGGACGCCGAGCGGCTCGCCGCCCGGAACTGGGGGCTCGTCGTCGCGGACGAGGCCCAGCACGTCAAGAACCCGTACTCGGCGACGGCCCGTCAGCTGCGGACCATCCGCGCACGCGCGCGCGTGGCGCTGTCCGGCACGCCGGTGGAGAACAACCTCTCCGAGCTGTGGGCCATCCTCGACTGGACCACGCCGGGGCTGCTCGGCGGCCTGGGCGCCTTCCGGACCCGCTTCGCCGCCGCCGTCGAGGGCGGGCAGGACCCGGCCGCAGCGGAGCGGCTCGGTGCGCTCGTACGCCCCTTCCTGCTGCGCCGGCGCAAGTCCGACCCCGGCATCGCACCCGAGCTGCCGCCGAAGACCGAGACCGACCGGACCGTCTCCCTGACGCCCGAACAGACCGGTCTGTACGAGGCGGTGGTGCGGGAGACCCTCGCGGCGATCGCCGAGGCCGACGGCATGGAGCGCCGGGGCCTGGTCGTGAAGCTCCTGACGGGCCTCAAGCAGATCTGCAACCACCCCGCCCAGTACCTCAAGGAGGAGCGGCCGCGGATCGAGGGCCGCTCGGGCAAGCTGGAGCTGCTCGACGAACTCCTCGACACGATCCTCGCCGAGGGCGCCTGCACCCTGGTCTTCACCCAGTACGTGGGGTTGGCGCGGCTCCTGGAGGCGCACCTCTCGGCTCGGGGCGTGCGCACGCAGTTCCTGCACGGCGGCACGCCGGTCGCCGAACGCGAGGCGATGGTCGCCCGCTTCCAGAGCGGTGACGTCCCTGTCTTCCTGCTCTCCCTGAAGGCCGCCGGGACGGGGCTCAACCTGACCCGCGCCGAACATGTCGTGCACTACGACCGGTGGTGGAACCCCGCGGTGGAGGCACAGGCCACCGACCGTGCGTACCGGATCGGGCAGGACAGGCCGGTGCAGGTCCACCGGCTGATCGCCGAGGGCACGATCGAGGACCGGATCGCCGCGATGCTCGACCGCAAGCGCGAACTGGCGGACACCGTCCTCGGAACCGGCGGGGACGCGCCGCCGGAACTGACCGAACTGACCGATGCCGAACTGGCGGAGCTGGTGCGACTGCGAGGGGACGGACGATGAGCGCGTACGGAGAGGCCCACGGCCACGGTCATGGCCACGGCCGTGGGGACGACGAACAGACCTTCGCGGCGCTTCCGCCGGTGCTCGGCGGCGGCTTCACCCGCACCTGGTGGGGACGCGCGTGGCTGAAGGCCCTGGAGGACTCCGCGCTCGACGGGCAGCAGCTCAAGGCGGGGCGGCGCCACGCGCGCGCGGGGGCGGTGGGCGCCGTCTCGGTGCGGCCCGGCCGGATCACGGCCCTGGTCAAGGACCGCGACGGCACGGCGTACCGCGCCGACGTGCTGGTGCGGGAGTTCTCGGAGGAGCAGTGGGAGCGGCTCCTCGGCCTCGCCGTCGACAGCGCGGGCCACATCGCCGCTCTCCTCGACCGCGACATGCCGCCGCACCTGGTGGAGGACGCGGCGGCGGCCGGGCTCGACCTGCTGCCGGGCATCGGCGACCTGGACCCGGAGTGCGGCTGCGAGGCCTGGGACCACTGCGCGCACACGGCGGCGCTCTGCTACCAGGTCGCCCGCCTCCTCGACGAGGACCCCTTCGTCCTTCTGCTGATGCGGGGGCGCGGCGAGCGCATCCTCCTGGAGCAGTTGCAGGAGCGCAGTGCGGCGCGAGCCGCCGCGCCGTCCGCGCGGGGCGGGGAGGAGACGGGCGGCGGGTTCGACGGGGCCGGCGGGATGCCCGGCGTGTCGGCCGAGGAGGTGTTCGCGGCGGCCTTCCTCGTGCCGCCGCTGCCCGCCCCTCCGGCCGCCCCGGCCGCGCCGGGGCGGCCGCCGTCCCTGGACACGGACACGCCGCCGGAGCCGGGCGTCGATCCGGCGGCCCTCGAGTTCCTGGCGCAGGACGCGGCCACGCGCGCGTACCGACTGCTCGGCGCGGCGCTGGGGGCCGGTGGCGCGCACGGGACCTCGGCGGATCCGGTCGAGGCTCCGCTGACCGTCGCTCAGGACGCGGTCAGGCTGGCGGCGGGCGCTCCCGTTCCGTGGATCGCGGGGCGCCTCGCGTCCGGTTCGGGCCGGTCGCGGACGGAGCTGGACCTGGCCACGCGCGCGTGGCGGTTCGGGGGCGCCGCCGCCCTCGCCGTACTGGAGGAGGAGTGGACGCCGGACGCGGAGGCGCTCGACCGGGCCGGGGTCCGGCTCGCGGAGGCCTGGGCGGACGACGAGCGGCCGGCGCTCCGGCGCGCGGGCGGTGCCCGGTGGACGGTCGTGGGCGCGGAGGCGCAGCTGCGGCTCGGCGAGGACGGTCGCTGGTGGCCGTACCTGAAGGCCGGGGCCCGCTGGTCCCCGGCCGGTCCGGCGGAACGTGACCCGGCGGCGGCCCTGGCGGCGGCGTTCGCCGCCGGTGCTACTGGAGGCGGTGGCTGATCGTGCCGCTCGTGGCGGCCAGGCTGCAGGCGACGGTGTCCGCGCCGAGGAGGTGGCTCGTCAGGTACGGGTACTGGGCGAAGGTCGTCCAGCGCGTGCCGAGCGGCTGCCGGGCGGCCTTGCGGCGGAGCGGTTCGCGGCAGAGCAGGGTGGCCGCCTCGCGTACGGCCTGGTCGGTGGCGAAGGTGCCGACCAGGGGGAGCCGGGCGACGAGTTCGGCGTGGTGCGGCGTGTCGCATGCGCGACGGAGGGCGGTGCCGGGCGCGTCGCGGTCGATGTCGAAGCAGTCGCCGACCCGCAGCACCTCGTAGGAGACCGGCTGTTCCTTCGCCGGGGAGCCGGCGGCCGTGGGCGTGGGGGCGGTGGGCGTGGCGGCGGTGGGCGTGGGGCCGGCCGTCCCGGACCGGGAGGGGCCCGCTGAGGTGCTGCCCCGCGGGTGCTCCGCGCGGTCCTCGGGTGCGGTACGGGTCGGCGTGTCGGCCCTCGGCGCTCCCGTCGTCGGGGCGGGGGCGGGCGATCCCGTACCGCCGGTGACGACGGGGGACGGCACTCCGACGGGGTCGCCGCCCGGTCGGCCGTCGGCGAGTCCGCCGCCCTCCGCGCCGCCCCGGGCGGTCAGGAAGGCGCCGGCCACCAGGGCGGCCGTGAGCAGCGGCACCAGCGGCACGCCGAACCAGCGGGCGCGCCGCGCCGCCGGTCCCGGCCGGGGCGCGCCGAGCCGCACGAGACGGGCCGGCCACCCGGCTTCGGCACCCGGCACGAGCTGCTCGGTGAGGCGAGGGTCGGCGCTGTGGCCGTCGATCGGTCCCGGCGCGCTCGGGCCAGGCGCGTTCAGGTCCGGCGCGCTCGGGCCGGGCGCGTTCGAGCCCTGCGCTGTCAGGCCCGGCGGGTTCAGGCCCGACCCGCTCTGTCCCGGCTCGCTCTGGCCCGGCTCGCACTGGCCCGGCTCGCACTGGCCCGCCACGTTCGGGCGTGTCGAAGGTTCCCCGCTGGCGGGACCGGACACGCCCGGGCGGCGCGGTTCGGTCGGCGGAGTGACGTTCGGCGGGTGGGGCACAGGGACCAGGATCGCCCCTCGGCGGCGGCGCGGCGGGCGTTCACCGCCCGTCGGACGCGGCAGGTACGGAATCGTGACCATCGCCGAGCGCACGCGCTCCCGCCACCGCCGCTCCCCCGTCACCGCCGCCGCCCGGTCATGACTGCCTACAGGCCGAGCTGGCGCTCCGCGCCCTCGACCGTCTGGGCGAGGAGCACGGCGATGGTCATGGGGCCGACACCGCCGGGGACCGGGGTGATGAGGGAGGCGCGCTCGGCGGCGGAGGCGAAGTCGACGTCGCCGATGTTCCCCGGGTTGTAGCCGGCGTCGATGACGACGGCGCCCGGCTTGATGTCCTCGCCCTTGATGAAGTTCGGCTTGCCGACGGCGGCGACGAGGACGTCGGCCTCGCGGACGACCGAGGAGAGGTCCTGGGTGCGGGAGTGGCAGTAGGTGACGGTGGCGTCGCGGCCGAGGAGGAGCAGACCGGCGGGCTTGCCGAGGATGGCGCTGCGGCCGACGACGACCGCGCGCTTGCCGCTGAGCTCGACGTCGTAGGCGTCGAGGAGACGCATGATGCCGCCGGGCGTGCAGGAGACGAAGCCGGGCAGACCGAAGCCCATGGCGGCGAAGGAGGCCATGGTGACGCCGTCGACGTCCTTCTCGGGGGCGATCGCCTCGAAGGCGGCGCGCTCGTCGATGTGCGGGCCGACCGGGTGCTGCAGCAGGATGCCGTGGACTTCGGGGTCCTCCGACAGGGCGGTGATGGCGGCGACGAGCTCCTCGGTCGTCGTCTCGGCGGGCAGCTCGACGTGCTTGGAGCGGATTCCGGCCTTCGCGCAGCGGTTCTGCTTCATCTTCACGTACGTGACGGAGGCCGGGTCCGCGCCGACGAGGACGGTCGCGAGACACGGGGTGACGCCGGTGCGGCGGGTGATCTCGGCGGCTCGGGCGGCGGTCTCCTCGACCGTGCGGCGGGCGAGGGCCGTACCGTCCATGAGGGTGGCGGTGCTGGTGGACATGGCTGCTCCTGGGCGTCGTCTCTGACCGGTGGTTCGCCCAGGCGCACGGCATCGGCACGGTCGCGCCACGGGGGCACGCTCCGCCGGGCCGCTCCCCGGTGGTGATCCACCTCAAGCGCCAGTCACGGCCCGAGCCCCACTCTACGTGAGCGGTCGGGGGCCGGTCCCGGACAGGGTGCATATGCCGTGGTGCGGGGTGGCTTGTCGGCGGCCCGCGGGCGCACCACGATGAGCGCGACGGGCCGGGACGACCTCGACGAGGAGGCCGAGTTGAACGATGCGCGGGTGGGCGGGGAGCCACGGACGGAGCGGGCGCCGGCGGGGGACGTCGGCCCGACCGGGGAGGCCGGCCGGCCCACCCCGGACGCCCGCCCGCTGGTGGCCGCGTCCTGGCGCCGGTCGGTGCGCGCGCGCGTGAGCCCCGACGGGGCGGCGCGGGTGGAACTGGACGAGGACGAGCTCGCCGCGTACCGGGACGAGCACCCCCTCTCCGCGGCGATGCCGGTGATCCGGGAGCTGATGGGGGCGTACGCGACGGACGGGGAGCACCTCCTCGCGGTCTGCGACGCGGCCGGGCGGATGCTCTGGGTGGAAGGGCATCCGGGGACCCTGCGCAAGGCCCGGGGGATGAACTTCGTGGCCGGGGCCCGCTGGTCGGAAGCGGCAGCGGGCACGAACGCCCCGGGTACCGCCCTGGCCGTCGACCGTCCCGTCCAGGTGGTCTCCGCGGAGCACTTCCGGCACTCGGTGCGGGCCTGGACCTGTGCGGCGGCCCCCGTGCACGACCCGCGCACCGGACGGGTGCTGGGCGCGGTCGACATCACCGGCGGGGAGCGGCTCGCGCACCCGCACAGCCTCGGCTTCGTCCAGGCGGTGGCGCGCGCGGCGGAGTCCCAACTGGCGCTGCTCGGGCCCGCCCCGGATCCGGACCGGCTGCGGCTGTCGGCGCTCGGCCGGGACGAGGCGGTGCTGTCGGTGGGCGGGCGGCGGTTGCGGCTCAGCCGCCGGCACAGCGAGATCCTGGTGGTCCTGGCGCACCGCCCGGAGGGCGTGGGCGGCGACGAACTCCTGACCCTCCTGTACGAGGACGAGTCGGTGACCCCGGTGACGCTGCGGGCGGAGCTGTCCCGGCTGCGTGCGCTGCTCGGTCCGGACGCGCTGCGGTCGCGTCCGTACCGGCTCTCGGGGGCGGTGGACGCGGACTTCGCGACGGTCGACCGGCGGCTCGCCTCGGGGGCCGTCGCGGCGGCGGCCGGGGACTACGCGGGGCCGCTGCTTCCCGCGTCGACCGCGCCCGGGGTCGTACGACTGCGGGAACGGCTCGCGGACCGGCTGCGGGCGGCGCTGGTCGACCGGGGTGATCCGGGGCTGCTCGCCGACTGGGCGTACAGCGCCTGGGGCGAGGACGACGTGGTGGTCTGGCGGGCGCTGTGCGCGGCGGTACCGGCGCCCCAGCTTTCTCCCGTACGGGCGAGGCTGGACGCCCTGGAGTCGGAACTGTCCGCCGGTGCAACGGACTTGCAACGTAGGCGCCCGCACACTCGGGCGTGAGCGCCGGCCAGGGACGGCCGGCGCGTCCCAGGGAGGCCATCCATGACCCGTTACGCCGCACCCGGTACCGAGGGCGCGCTCATGTCGTACCAGGCCCGCTACGACCACTGGATCGGCGGCGAGTACGTCGCCCCGGCGGCCGGCCGCTACTTCGAGAACCCGAGCCCGGTCGACGGCAGGCCCTTCACGGAGGTCGCGCGCGGCACCGCCGAGGACGTGGAACGCGCCCTCGACGCGGCGCACGCGGCGGCCCCGGCGTGGGGGCGGACGGCTCCGGCCGAGCGGGCGGCGGTCCTGCTGCGGATCGCGGACCGCATGGAGAGCAACCTGGAGGCGCTCGCGGTCGCCGAGACCTGGGACAACGGCAAGCCCGTCCGGGAGACGCTGGCCGCGGACATCCCGCTCGCGATCGACCACTTCCGCTACTTCGCGGGGGCGCTGCGGGCCCAGGAGGGTGCGCTGAGCGAGATCGACGACGACACCGTCGCGTACCACTTCCACGAGCCGCTGGGCGTGGTCGCGCAGATCATCCCGTGGAACTTCCCGATCCTCATGGCGGTCTGGAAGCTGGCCCCGGCGCTGGCCGCCGGCAACGCGGTGATCCTCAAGCCGGCCGAACAGACCCCGGCCTCGGTGCACTTCTGGCTGAGCCTGGTCGCGGACCTGCTGCCGCCGGGCGTCCTGAACGTCGTCAACGGCTTCGGCGAGGAGGCGGGCAAGCCGCTGGCGTCCAGCCCGCGGGTGGCGAAGATCGCCTTCACGGGCGAGACGACGACAGGCCGCCTCATCATGGGGTACGCCTCCGAGAACCTGAAGCCGGTCACCCTCGAACTCGGCGGCAAGTCCCCCAACATCTTCTTCGACGACGTGTGGGCGGCGGACGACGACTTCCGGGACAAGGCCCTGGAAGGCTTCACGATGTTCGCCCTGAACCAGGGCGAGGTCTGCACCTGCCCCTCGCGCGCCCTCGTCCAGCGCGGCCACTACGCCGACTTCCTGGAAGCGGCGGTCGCCCGCACGGAGAAGATCGTCCCGGGCCACCCCCTGGACAAGGACACGATGATCGGCGCACAGGCCTCCGCCGACCAGCTCAAGAAGATCCTCTCGTACCTGGAGATCGGCCAGCAGGAGGGCGCGAAGATCCTGACGGGCGGCCAGATCGTCGAACACGGCGGCGAGTTGTCGGGCGGCTACTACGTCCAGCCCACCATCTTCGAAGGCGACAACCGCATGCGGATCTTCCAGGAGGAGATCTTCGGCCCGGTGGTGGCGGTGACGTCCTTCACCGACTTCGACGACGCGATCCGCACGGCCAACGACACCCTCTACGGCCTCGGCGCCGGCGTCTGGACCCGCGACACGAACACCGCCTACCGCGCGGGCCGCGCGATCCAGGCGGGCCGCGTCTGGACGAACTGCTACCACGCCTACCCGGCCCACGCGGCCTTCGGCGGCTACAAGCAGTCGGGCATCGGCCGAGAGACCCACAAGATGATGCTGGAGCACTACCAGCAGACGAAAAATCTGCTGGTGAGCTACTCGCCGAAGAAGCTGGGCTTCTTCTAGCGGCACGGAAGAAGGCGCCTGACCTGGGGTTTTCCCCGGGTCAAGTGCCTTCTTGGAGCGCTCAAGCCTTTCCATGGGGGAGGCGTCGAAATACCCCTCTTCTTCCAGTTCATCCCACCCGTATCCCAGTCCTGACCAGCAGTTCCGGGCCATACACGGGCCAGATTGCGGCTCAGCCCTTGGCGCTGCTGTCCTCGCTGCGCTGGCTCCACTCCTGCATCGACTCCTCGATGAGCCGGTTGGAATGCTCCTGAAGACCGTCCAGGAACTTGGCGTAGTACTGGAAGAGCACTTGGATGCTCTGACCAGCCCGGCGCGCGCATTCGGCAGGATCCACGCCGGAGTGCAGCCAGAACGAGATCCCGGCGTGCCGGAGGTCATAGGGCCTCTTGGCTAGCAGCGTCGGCTGCTCATTGGTAGCCAGGACCTTCTTACGAGCCCGCTCCCACGTCTTGCCGTAGGCCGCTGCATCAACGTAGCCGCCGGCCTCATTGCGAAACACTCGGCCATCGGACGCAACGCCGAAGCGATCGACGTGTTTTCGCAGTGTGTGCACGAACGACGGCGGTATCGGCACGGGACGTGTGGCCTTGACGGCTCGCCGCTTCAAGGAGTGCACTTCGTGGACCGCGCCATCGTCCGTCCACTCCTTGCCGGCCGTGACGACACCTCCGCTCAGGTTGAGCATGCCCCAGCCACTCTTCGGCAGATGGCACTGTGAGATCTGCAGGTGGATGACCTCCGCCGGACGCATGGCCGCGTAGTACATGCAGCCGAAGAACGCCTCAAGGTGCGGGCCGCGGCCCTGTTGTTTGCCAACAGCGGTCAGCAGGCGAGCAACCTGGGTCGGGTTCGGCACGCAGGCCGGGTCCACTTCCTCGCTCACCCCAGGAGCCTGCCACTTGACCCTTGCGAGCGGATTCTCCGCGAAGTATCCCTTGTCGACGGCAGTTCCGAGGACCTCGCTGAAGGCCGATCGCTTCCGCAGGGCGGTCTTCGCCGCGGCGGACTCTCCGTCGACCTTCCGGCCGAGCGCGTCCAACGCCCTGCGCACGACGTCTGGTTCCATCAGCTCACTGACGGGCAGGGAGTGCCGCTTCATCCAGTCGAGGGCATGCTGCCATTCGGCGGACGGCTCACTCTCCCAGGCTCGCTTGTTGAACGCCCATGAATACAGCGCGCGCCGCAGAACCCTCGGCTCCGAGTAGCACGCTTCGCGCCTCACCAGCGCGGGCGTGATGGTGGCGAGTGCATCAGCGAGGGTACGACGGGTGTTGCCAGGCGTTCGGTCCCATCGCTCATCGATGTAGGCATGAGCCAGGTCGTACCAGGTGGTCCGCTGCCGAATGGCGCGGATCTCGGAGGCCGGCAGACCAGTCTGCTCGTCGAACGCCTCACCGTCACGCGCGGCCGTCATGAGCTTCGCTCGTCGACTCTCGGCCAGTCCCTTGGTGATGAAGGACTCCGACCGCTCGCGGCCGTTGACCGTCCATCGGACCTCGAACGGCTTGCGACGCTTCGGCCGCTCCCGGATATCCCAGAAGCGGACCTTGTAACTCATCGCCATTCAGGCGTATCCCTTTCGCACGCCTGCCACCAGGCGTCAAGGTCGGCACGACGGCAGCGGAGTTCGCCGTTCGGCAGCTTGATCATTCGAGGAGCCTGGTTGCGGGCACGCAGACGGTAGAACGCCGAGGGACTCATGCGGATCTCCGCCAGGACCTCAGCGAGTTTCAGCGCAGGGGGACGAGCCATTTCTTCCTTTCAGTCGGGGACAGGAAGGGCTACACAGGTGCAAATCGCAAGGAAGCACTGCGTAGTCCCGGGACAGTGCGTCCGTCGGCTCCACTACCAAGCACGGCCGATGCGGACGAACATCAATGGTCGCGAGGATCGCCGGTTTGGCCAACCGGCGATCGTGGGCTATGTTGCGCGCCCCGCGCCGATGAGCTCGCAACACCTTGGATCACCAAATAGGCCAGCCGCGCAGGCGCAGACGCACAGTCGGCGGTGACCGCGCCTTCGCCACCAGAAATTTTTCCGGACCATGCGCTCAATCCGCCGCGAACAAAGAGGACAGGGGCGAGAAACGAGCAGATCAAATAGCGGGATCAGACACGCGAACCTCCTAGGCAGGAACCACTCCAGACCGCCAATCGCACAAGTCTGGGATTTCCATATCTTCCTCCCTGCCCGTCGAGCAGCTCCTCGTCCGACTTTCATCTTCGGGACGTTGTACATTGACATGGCCCCAGCCGAGGTTCCAGTCTTTTGCCGTCGGTTCTCGTCTGCCGTGGGCGAATGTGCACTATCAATCCGCCGGGAAGTCGACCACTTTGGGAGCGATAAGAACTGCCCCGCAAATAGACATACGAGGGTCGCCGTCGCGCGATCCGCGGTCGCTGTCCGCTATTGCTGTGGTGTGGTGTGGACCGGACGAGGGATTGATCCAGGGCAGGCCAGGAAGATGCACCAGACGTTCGGGAAAATCCCCGCATCCTCGCCTGCGGATGCGTCATGATCACGGGCATGCACCCTCGCGACGAAGAGATATGGCGGGCCATCGACCAGGGCCTCCGGGCGATCGACTGGAAGGCTTGGTTCGGTTGTCCGGAGGGCGCCGACTATCTCTCCCCCGCAGGTCACGAGGTGACCGCCGCGCGCCGCCGACCAGAGCCCTAAAAGACCGCGACGACACCGGCAGTGGCCGAGGTGCGGCGGTGGGCCAAGGACCAGGGCATGGACGTGCCACCGCGAGGCCGACTCCACAGCGACGTCTGGGATGCCTGGCACGAGGCCCATCCCCACGCCCAGCCGGTCAGCTGAGCCGGCGCTGCGACGGACTCAGCACCTACCGCCGAGCTGCTCGATCCACGGGTGCGGCCCGTACGTGCTGCCGATCGACTGCACGAGCCATGCCCGCTGTCCGGCGTCGAGGATCGGCAGCACCGCGGCGAAGTCGAGCGCGTCCCTGGGCCGCGGCTGCTTCGCCTTGTAGTAGAGCTGGATCTCCGGCCGCAGGTAGGGGATGCCGGCCGCGGAAACTGCCCCCAGGTCCGCGAGGCCGTACCGCACGTGGCGGTCCCGCCTCGACACCCATTCGTCGCCCTCGGCCTCGTCGAGCATCACTTGAATCCGCCACGGCGCCGACGCCGTGGGTCGGGACCAGACGTCATGCACGCCGACCGGTAGCAGCTCGCCGGGCCGCCAAGGCCGCAGGTTCCCGGGCGGGTCAGCAGCCCAGCACTGCCACCCGGCGAGTACCTCCTGAACAGCGAGCTGGTCTCGGCGCAGCATGAGGACGTCGATGTCGTGGTGCTCGCGGAACGACCGGCCTGTGGCGAGCTCGATGGCATGACCGCCCGCGATCCACCATGGGACAGCCGTCTTCGAGAACAGCGTGGCGACCTCACTCAGCGGTGCGGGCTGCCAGTCCTGCCCGGGGGTCTGGCCGATCACCATTCGCGGCTCGCGCTCGGTGCGCGCCAGATCATCGCGACATCGGGCCGGACAACGAAGCCCATCGTGTCGTACAAGGGGCGGCCGTCCGCCGAGGCGTACAGATCGATGACTGTGCAGCCCTGTCCGGCTAGCCAATCACGCGCGGCCGTGACGCAGGCCCGGCCGTATCCACGGCGGCGGTGCGCCGGGTCGGTGGCCACTGACCCGATGTGCCCGGCATAGGGGGCACTGTTCCCCGGGCTGGGGAGTCGAGGAGTGCAGGTTCCTGCGGCGCACGCGGCCAGGCCGCCTCTCCCGGTGTCAACGACGAAGATGGCGAACAGCGGGTCGTCGAGGCGCTGGGCGAATGCCGCCGTGCAGTCCGCCGCCCATCGCGGGGCCGGCGCTGTACCAGGCGACCCAAACATGATCCATCGCAGCCTGACCAGCTCGGGCGCATCGGCGACCACGGCCCGACGGGCCAACTCCCGGACTGGCATGCGTTCTTCCATTCTCAGAGATTTCAGCAGCGTGCGGCTGGTGCCCGGTACTGCGCACCGGCCGCATCCACGTGTCGCCGGCACTCATGCGGATGGCCAGGCGCATTCGCTGTACGTGACGCCGTCGGCGATGTGCTGCAGCGCGACCGCGAGGTACGGAGGCAGAGGCACGGGAAGGCTGCTGGGCTTGCACCACTGCCAGCCCTCGCACTTGTCCGGCTCGGGGTTCCCGATCTGGCCGTGCCAGCGGTCGACCTCGAAGAAGAAGGCGATCCGCCGTGACCCATCGTGGGTGGAGACGTGGTGCATCAGGTGCACGAACCGCACGTCGGAGAGGTCGACGGTGGTGCCCGTCTCCTCGGTGAACTCCCGGGCGGCTGCCAGCGTGGCGGGCTCGTGTTCCTCCATCAGCCCGGCTGGTACCTGGTACATGCCGGGAAACACCGGCTGACTGCGGCGTCGCCCCATCAGAAACTCGTCGCCCCGGCGGACGATCAGGTGAACGTCGGCGTAGTGAGCGGCGTACGCACGGCCGGACTCTGCGGTCTTCTCAGGCATGGCTCTCCTCCGATCGTCAAGGCGGGTCACGCTACAGGGCACCTCCGTGACGGGCGGCCGATTTCGGCCCCGGCACTATCGGCCTATGGACGGGTGGCGATCAGGGCTTCGGTGCGGATGTGCTCCTCGAACTTCCGCGATGCGCACGACACTTCCACCCGGTTCGCCGCCCCGTGCCCAGGCAACGGCTTGGGCGAGGCCCGGGCGTCGGTGAAGGCCCGGAGCTGGGCGGCCAGGTCAGCGGGACCGAGGTGGGCCATGGCCCACAGTGCGGTGACGCGCCGGGCGGAGGCCCAGATGCCGGCGGCCGGGGGCAGGAACGGGGCGACGGTGATGCCGCGGGCGGTGAACGGGGCAAGGTCGAGATAGGTCATCCCGCCGGTCCCGCACAGATATGTGCCGGCCCTGGCCTCGTTGGTTAGGTCAGCGAGCCGCTGGGATCGGCCCGGCCGGGTGGGCAGCCGGCTGGCGGTCAGGACGCGGCCCTGCCAGCCGAGGAGGTCCAGCAGGACACGGGTGGACGTCTCGGCGACGGCTGCGGTCCGGCCGCTGTCGAATGCGGCCCAGACAGGCTCCAGAACCGTCTGGAGAGCAGCCCAGTGAGGGCTGGTCCGGTATTCCTGCCGGATCATCGCCGCGGTTCGTCGCCTGGCCAGGGCGGGATCGGCGATCAGAGCGTCCCGGATGGAAGTCTGGCGGCCCTGGGGCAGGTGGGTGGGGATGGACAGCCACCTCCATCGATCCGCGTCCTCCAGGGCCGCCAAGCGGGTGCGGTGCTGGTAGTCGCGGCGGGTGAACTGGACGTCGTCGAGGACGATCCAGGTGTCCGCCGCGAACAGCTTGGCCAGCGTCGTCAGCCTCGGGAACAGATTGGGCTGGTGGATCGCACACAGCCCGCCGGAGGCGGGCTGGTCAGGAGATGAGGCGGCTGGTGAAGCCGTCACGGATGAGGGACTCGTATGCAGCATGCACGTCCTCCGGGACATCCTGGGCGATGGCGAAGCCCTGCTTCGGATACTCGATCACTCGCTGGAGATCGCCGACGAGCATGTCCACCACGAGCTTCTCGTCGCCGATGCTCTTGAAGTAGTCGTCCAGCTCGAGCGGTTCCGACGCGCACACGATCTCGACGTCGGGCCACAGCTTGCGGGCGGTGGCGAAGGACCGCCTCTCCATATAGGGCTTGGAGACCAGCAGCACCGTCGTCGGGACGATGCCGGCCGCGGCCAGCAGCTCGCGGGTGAGGGTGATGTTCTGGCCGGTGTTGGCGGCGTTCGGCTCGACGAGGATCGCGGCGTCGGGGACGCCGAGTTCGAGCGCGTGCTCGCGGAAGTGGACGGCCTCACCGCGGGGGAACCGAGCCCGAGTGGTGGGGCTGTTGCCGCCGGTGAACACCAGCGTCGGGAACAGGCCGCGATGATAGAGGTCTGCGGTGGCCGCGGCGACGCCGAGGTCGTGGCTGCCCAGGCCGATCGCCACGTCGGTGGGCCGCAGCTGGTGGCCCATGAGGTGGTAGTCCCAGATCAGCTTGGTCCGGCGCCACTGGTCCTCGGTGATGGTCTGCTGGTTGTCGCCCACGCTGGTCTCTCCCTGGTCACCGGATGACGGGGCCGGACGGCCCCGTGCTCATGGCCTTGATGTTCTCGATGCTGGCCAGCTGGTGGGACAGCCCGAAGCGGGCGGCCATGTTCGCGGCCTTGTCGAGGACGTGAAGGCCATCATCGCGGGTCGCGGGGTCGCTCAGCAGGATGTGGCCGTGGGCGGTGTCCAGGCGGACCTTCTGCATGGGGGCGTCGGTGGTGGCGGTGCCGCGGGCGACGGTGATGAAGTGCAGGGCGGAGGAGAGGTCGCCGGCGCCTCGGTGGGCCAGAGCGATCTTCTGGTGGGCCACCGACCAGTCCTCCGGTTCGGCGAGGTCCTCGAAGTCGCGGGTCGCGGCCAGCATCACGCGGGTCGCGTAGTCGTGCTGGCCGTCCTTGCTCAGCGCGGTCCCCACCCACAGTCGGGATCTGGCCCGGTCGCGGCGGGAGAGCCGGTCGTCGACCGCGAGGTGCTCGTACTGGCCGGCGGCTGTCTCCAGCTTCCCGGACATCTCGGCGACGACGGCCAGGGACAGGTCGAGCTGGGCGATCCGGCGGGGGATGTCGAGCTGGGTGAACAGCGACTTGGCGGTGACATACGAGCGCTGGGCGGACAGCGGCCCGACCACGCTGCCCTGGTCGCGCTGGAGGTCGCCGAGGAGGGCGGTCGAGCGGGCGAAGAGATACAGGCCCCGATCATCGAGCCTGAGCGGGGTGAAGCGGCTGGTCCACCTGCTGATAAGGCTCTCGGCGAAGGTGAAGTCCTGCCGGGACAGAGCAACCACGGCCCGGTCGAGGTCGTCGGTCCACGACTCGTACTCCCAGGCCAGCGGCCCGGCAGGCGTCACCCGCCGGTCTGCAGTCTCGGTCCCGGGGCGTCCGGTTTCGGACAGGAACGTCTCGAACCGCAGATGGGCGGCGGCGTCCGCGCGGGCCAGCGCCGTGTCGAGGATCGCCTGGGTATCCGGGCGGGGCTCGGTTAACGCCTGGAGCTTCTCCCACTTGGAGACGGTCCTCACGCCGACGCCGAGATGTTCGGCGAAGGCGCGGACGCTCAGCCGCAGCGCGAGCCGGAGTGCCTTGGCCTCCAGCCCGGTCCAGTGGTGCACGGTCGCCACACGTCGCTCCCTTCCCGCCGTCATCGAAGCACGTCGGGCCGGGGCGGGGGGACGCAAGTGCCACGGAAGTGCAACAGGCGGTCATTCCCCCCTGGTTAGGGCCAGGCCAGGCTGACCGGTGATACCAGTTACCGGACCTTTGGATGGTTGCGAACGATGGAGCCCCTCACCGAGCATCGCGGCGTCAGCGGCCCGGTCGTCTATGGCTTCCTGAGGCTGGTGCGGGGCTCCCGGGCCCGTCAGGACGCGCTGCACGACGCTCTGGCCGAGTACTGCCGTCGGCACGAGCTCGCCCTGCACGGGGTCTTCACCGAACGGACGGCCGACACCGAGCGGTCGGCCGCGTTCACCGGTCTGCTGGACGTCCTGGAACTGCACGGCACGTACGGCGTCGTCCTGCCCGCCCTCTCGCACCTCGGGCCGAAGGCGATAGCCGCCCCCCGCCAAGCCCGGATTACCACCTCCGGCGCCCGGCTGCTGCTGGTCCGGGGCCCTCGCTCGGATGCCTCCGGCCTTGCTGGGGCCAGGCCCCACGAGCCCGCCGCCGCAGCCCCGCCCCCGCCATGGACCACGACACGTGAGGCCCCCATGCCTGAAGCGACACAGAGGTTCTTCGAGCACCAACCCGAATCGGTCAAAGCAGCACGTGACTTCACCACCCGGACGCTGACGGCATGGGGCCTGGAGGACACCAGCGACATGCGCCTGGTCGTCTCGGAACTCGCCACGAACGCGCTCGCCCACGGCAGTGATGCCGAGCACGGTTTCCTCGTCCGCCTTGAGCCCGACGCCGACGGGATCCGCCTGGAAGTCCACGACAGCCGCAACGCGCGCCAGCCCCAGCTCGAACCCGCCAGCTCGGCCTCGGCGGACGAGACCGGCCGGGGTCTGGTGATCGTCACCGAACTCGCCGACCGCTGGGGCATCGAACCCCGCCGGCCACGCGGGAAGATCGTCTGGACCCACTTCCCCACCACCCCGCCGGCCCTGCCATCCGAGCCGTTCAGGGCCTGCGATCCCACCACGCCCGCATCATCTCGACCGGAGCGCCCATGAGCCCATGGGAGCGCAGCAGCCTCGCACTCCGGTCCAGGCCCCTCGTCGGCAGCCGTCCGCCTGCTCCCGGCATCAGCTCGGGAACGCGGTGCGCCTCAGGGGCGCTCGCCGGCGTCCTTCCAGTAGTTCTGCAGCATGTCGGTGGGCCATTCGGGCTGGTGGACGGAGCCGCGGGGCAGCATCTCGCGGAAGACTGGTGCCAAGTCGATGACAGGAGTGCCTTCGTCGGCGTCGAGGTCCGTGACGTGCAGGTCTCGGCCTTCCACTCGCAGCAGCCGGGGGTACGAAGTGCCGATGCGGGCCGGGCGGCGGTGGTTTCGGTGTACGAGCCCGCCGGTGGCAGGCCAGTCCGGGTTTCCTCGCGGGCTTCGCGGTTCGAACTCGACGTCGCTGTCCGAGCCCAGGCTGAAGTGCCAGATCACTTCGAGGTGGCTGAACTCGTCGATGCCTTCCAGGGCACTCTCGGGGATGCTCGGGACGAGACGGATGATCGACTCGACGCCACCCTTGTAGTCGTCGAGGCGGCCTGTCTGGCCTCCGACGACGGTGGCGATCACGGGCACCTGAATGTACTCGTTGAACACGCGCTGCCTCTCCTGAGATGGCTGCAGTTCGGGGGCGGATGCCCCCTGAACCGGGCTTCCTTACCGTACGGGTCAGCCGACTTGGAGCACTGCTCGGGCCCTTGCGTCGAGTTCGGCCGCCGGGCTGCCGCCCCGGTTGCGGAACGGGCTCAGGGCACGGCGCATCTGCACGACGGTCTCCCGAGCGCGGCCGGACTGCACTCCGGTCATCGCATCGAGCGCCTGGGACCAAGTGGAGCAGGCCGCCTCGAGTTGTCCTTGCCGGACCTGGACATCGCCGAGGTACCCCAGTGTCACGGAGTGCGTCCGCTTGAACTGCTCCCGGCGGGTGCGGACGCTGCGCTTGAACTCGCGCTCGGCGCCCTTCATGTCGCCGAGGTCCCTCAGTGCGGCAGCCGTTTCGTGGGCGAGGCTTGCCTCGCCGAAGAACCAGACACGGGCCGGTTCACCCCCGTCGGTGGCCCGGCCGAGGTCGCTCTCGGCCTGAAGGAGCGCGGCTGCAGCCTCCTTCTTGTACCCCGCGGCCGCGAGGCCGCGGGCGTGAACAACGCCCAGAAGTGCCTTCTCCCGCCAGCACGCCTCCGCGTAGCGACGACCGGAGAGCGACCCCTCGGCCAGGCGTACGGCTTCCGCCGGCTGTTTCAGATCGACAGCCTGGTGGGCCATGGCCCGCAGCACGTGTCCGGCGAGCGGAGCGTCGCCGGCCTCCTCAGCGAGCTCGGTCGCCAGGGTCAGCCACCGCAGGGCGATGGGGTGCTCGCCCGCATCGAAGGATGTCCACCCCGCGAGGTAGGCGAGCTCGGCTGCGGCAGAGGTCATGGCCCGACGCACGTCGTCAGTCGGGAACCGGCCGGCGAGGAGTTCGGCGACGTCGGTGCGCAGGTATGCAACGAGGGCTGCCCGCCCTACGCCGCGGCCGCCGCGCTCCTGGTCCCGGCGCGAGAGGAACACCGTCATCTCGCGCACGCTGTCGACGTCGGCGACGGTGACGGTGTGCTGCGAGAGGGGCTTCCTCGCGCGGGCGCGCTCCGCAGCTTCCTGCCACCACGTCTCGGATGGGAGCGCCAGACCTGCGACCGAGTAGGCCGACTGCACCAGCACCCGGCGCCGTTCTATGTCCATGTCCGTGCTCCCGAGGGTCGCCAGCGTCGTGAGGGTGTCGACGCTCCACCCTGGAGCCTGCGGCGCAGCACCGTCTTCCGGTTCCAGCCCGATGTCGGCGAGCGTGATGACGCGGCCCAGGCCGCGCGAGAGCGTCTCGGCCAAAATAACGGGTGCCCGCCCGGTGGGACGCGTTCCTCCGATCCAGCGGGCGATGTGCGACTGCGTCACGTTCTGCAGTTCGCTGGCTCCGTTCTCGGCAGCTACGGCGCTCATACGCGCGGCCAGACGGCTCTGCGACAGGCCCAGCTCCCGTGCGACGGTCTCCAGCTTGAGGTTGCGCGTGCGCCCCATGGTGCGCCCCTGTCCCCGAAACGATCTTTCATCGCGTTCATTGGGTCCGTGACCCCTGCGGGATACCGACTGGTCCTCGAACGCGGTTGTCTCGTGAAGACGATATTCCTCCAACCCGCCCGCGATGCAACGGAATCGGCCACGTCACGCCTACGAGCTCGGACAGTGACCGGAATTGGCCCCCATGGGGTTCGAGAAGGGGAGCTGATGAACGTGAACTACCGCACGACCGGCCTCCATCAGCTGGGCACCGCCACGGTGGTGCACGACGGTCGCCCGCAGGTGCGCAACATCGTCGACATACATCTCGGCACCCCCGCCAGCACCGCTGAGCCGACGCCGTGTGACGGGGAGCTGACGAACGTGCAATCCTCCGACGCCGCTCTTCAGCGACTGGGCGGAGTCCTTGAGGTGGCAGTTCGCAAACTCAGTGGTCCCCATCCCATTGACCTCGTCGAAACCGTGCCGGTCTCGGGTCGGAGGCGTGCCTTCGAGGTTGTGGCGGTGTACCCAGCGGAGGCGGCAGCGGTCTCCCAGGCGCGGCATCAGCTTCACCGGTTGATGGCGCTTACGGGACTGGAGACAATCGCGGACGCTGTTGCCCTGGGAGCCCATGAACTGATGGCAAATGCCGTGACCCACGGTTGCCGTCACCAGGCGGTGAAGGCGTTCGCGGTGAAGGTCACCCACTCCGGCGGACGCCTCCGGGTCGAGGTGCAGGACCCTTCCAGCAAGCAGCCGTCCCAGCGCCCGCCGAGCGACGAGCGTGAGGGAGGCCGGGGCCTGTTTCTGGTCGACGCGTTGGCCACGGCCTGGGGAGTCCAGCTTGGCCCGGGCCGCGGAAAGACGGTCTGGATGGAAGTGGACGTCCCCGGTGAAGGGACAAGGTTGTGAACCTCCGCCGCCGTACTGCTGTCCACAGCAGTTGCGCCAGCCGCCTTGTGGGGTCCCGCTCCGTCGTCTCGTCGGCCCGAGAAACCGTCGCCCTTGTCCGTGACAACAGCCTCGTGCCCGCCCAGATATGGGTCTCGTCCGACCTCGGCGGGCGGGGGCTTCGCCGGGGAGCGGTCCTGACGCGGCATTGGGGTACGAGCGCGAACGACGGCGCGGCCCCGGCCGTCCTGCCGGTCCCGACGGAAGGCTTCTGATGCTGGTCGCCAGCCGTGACGTGAGCACGATGGCCAAGGTGGTGACGGCGCTCCGTCGGTCCGTGGCGGACGGCACGCCGGACGACGAGGAGGGCCTGCTCGCCGCCATCGACGCGGTCATGGACCCCTGTCGCGCGCCGGCGTCCCCTGCGGCACCGTCCACCGCCAGTGCTCTGCTGGACCGCCTTCCGTACCGGCCACGGCGCCGCCGGGACATCACGATGAAGGCCGCTGCGTTCTCCGAGGACGATGTGTCCTGGATCGTCTTCCAGTTCAGGCGCGCGACCGAGCCGACCATCAACCGAGTGATTGTCCAGGTCTGTCCGGTCCCGACCGGGCTGATCGAACAGGCGCGTGCGCTCCACGAGGAGATGCCCCGTGGGGACGACGTGGTCGGTTACCTGCGTCGCTACGCCCAGGCCCTTCTAGACCTGCTCGACCTGGCGGCAGGTGACGCCTTATGACGCGCCCTCCCTCCGTGATCGTCGAATCGCTCTGCCCGGCGGTCCGGCCGTCCGTCCGGCGCCAGGAGAGGCCGGCTCTTCCGTCGCTGCCGGGGAAACCGAGGCTCCTCGGCGGCGGACGCGCTCCTTCTCCCCCGGGCCCGGCACCGCGGCGTGGCGCTGCGTCGGCGCCAAGCTGCCGATCTGCCCCCACAGTCGGTCGGCTCTTGCGCCCCAAGCCCTCTCCGCCGGGCGCACCCGGAGAAGCGACCCCGTGCGAATCCGGCAGCGCCCGGCGGAGGGCCATCAACTGCGATGGAGGTACACGGGTGAACCCGATCTCACTGCTGATTCTGGCCGCCTTCGGCCTCGTCGCGGTGGCAGGGAATCACCTGTCCGCCCTGCGTGCAGCTTCGCAATCCACGGAGCCCATCATGCCCACAGGTCCCACCGCCCGTTCCCAGGGCTGGAGCGCCAGTCTGGGTGACGCCGTCAACGACCTTCGAGACGTCCTGCACGACGCCCCCGGTGCCCACACGCTCCTGTACAGCTCCGAACACCGCGTGCGGGTCCTGTCGTACGAGGGCGACGTGCTGGCGTGCCCCGGTCTCGACGCGACGGCGCCCGACGTCGTCGAGACCGTCCGCCACGTGCTCGACCGAGCCGGAGTCCACGCCGAGGTCGAGCAGCACTGCCACGACTTCAGCCGTGGTGTGGTCGTGACGCTGCGGACCGTCGATGACGTCAGGAAGCTCGTCCAAGTCGTGATCGCCGGGCTGTCGCCGCTGCGCGCTCTGGTCCGGGAGATGTCCAAGGTCCTGGAGGCGTGCGGCTTCGTACATGCAGGAGCTTTGCGGACGGTACACGACCGAGTCTGGGGACTGCGCCTCACCCTCGACGACGCAAGGCGGGTCCGCGTGGCGCTGGGCGAGCCCGACGTCGAGCTGATCGCCTTCGGCGGTCGGGAGCTGTACGTGATCGCGGACGCGCTCGCCGGCCTCCTGCACGATCGGCTCGGTGGCCAGCGGATCGACGTGACCGCGAGGCCCTCGCGCGGGGACCTGTGCAGCGCCTGCCTGGACGAACTGCTCGAAGTCGGCCCGCTGACGGCCGCGCAGGCGGAGGCCCTTACCGAGGCGCTGGCCCGGTTCTTGATGAGGGCCTCATGAACGCCGTTCTCCACGGCGCCGCGAGCATCACCGCTCAGCCGCTCGTGGTCTCCATGCCCCCGTTGCCGAAGGAGTCTTCCTCATGACTGCGTTACGCGTGCTCGTCTGGAACGTGATGAAGGGCGAGCACCTGGCGAAGGCCGGCGCGTACGTCGCCGACGTGCGTCCGGACGTGTGGCTTGCCCAGGAGATTCTCCCGCGTCACGTCGCCCCGTTCGAGCTGGCCACGGACATGCGCTGTTACCCGGCCGCAGCCGCCACGACGTCCCCGAACGACAATGCGGTCTTCATCCGGCCCGGGAGCCGGTTCGAGGTGGCCGAGGAGTACATGCACCCGGACGGCACGTGGCACCCGCCGGCGAACCTGGCGGTCCGGGATGCCACCTGCCACGACGAGTCGGGGGCCCGCCGGGTCTCCCTGGTGTCCCATCACCTGTGCTATTTCTCGGCCGACCGGCGCGCGGCGGAGGCCGAGTGGTGCACGACGCTCGCCAAGCCGGGGTGGCTCGCGATCATCGGCGGCGACTGGAACAGCTACCCGTCGGGTGCGGGCCCGGCTCCCTCGCTGTGGGCGAGCCTGCTCGAGGACGAGAATCCGTCCCGGGACCGGGCCCTGTACGTGAACCGTACGTACGAAGAGCGCGGCACCCGACACACCGACGACCGGCCCGACCGGCTCCTGCGGGCCGCCGGCTTCGTCGACGCCGCCCGCTACGCCCGCGACGAGCTGGGCCAGGACCTGGCCATGAACCCGACCACGGGACACGGCGACCTGGAACGCCAGGGCGGCCAGTGGCGAATCGACCGCGTCTACGTGAGCCATGAGCTCGCCTCCGCGATCACGGACGTCCAAGTAGGCGACGCCTCCACCGTCGGAGCGCTCTCCGACCACCTTCCGGTTCTGCTCACCCTGGACTCGGACAAGGTACGGGCGCTGGTCCGGCCGCACGGCTCGGTCACGGCCGGGGCGAGCTGACCATGCCCACACCCCGGACCGCCGAAGAGGCGGTGAAGTGCGACCGACGCGCGGGTCCTGTTCCTGCCGCGCGGGCGGCTTCCTGACCGTCGCCTGGCTCTTGCCTGCTCCGCGTCCCCATCACCGCGAGTCATTTCCGCTTGCCCCGCCTTCTCCAAGGACCTCTCCATGTGTAAACACCGGCCGACGTGCCCGAGCGCTGTGTCCCCTGACCGTGAGGCCGCTCGCCTCACCGTCCACCACCCCGAACAGGGGTGGAGCCTGCTGTGCAACGGGGTGCTGCTCTTCGAGGACACCGGTGAGCTGCTCCCCAACGGCGAGATCGTCGCCCCGCACCGCGTCCTGCCGCCGGCGGTGGCGGCGTGATCGGCATCCCTTCCCCCCGTACCTCCGCGGAAGGCATCCGCCCCGTACCGCGTGTCGGCCGCATCGAAGACCTGGCCTACCTCTCCGACCTGCGCTCGGGCGCGCTGGTCGACCGCGACGGCAGCATCAGCTGGATGTGCTGGCCGCGTTTCGACTCGCCTACGCACTTCGCCGCGCTGCTGGGCACAGAGAAGCACGGCGTCTGGCGTGTCGGCCCCGCCGGGCCCAGCGGGCAGTCGCCCGCACCGGCGGACCGGCGGCGTTACGCCGACGGCACCCTCATCCTGGAGACCTCCTGGATCACCACCGACGGCACTGCTCAGGTCGTGGATTTCATGCCGGTGACGGGCGATGACGGCGTCCTCCGTCTGGTCCGGATCGTCCGGGGTGTCAGCGGCCGGGTGCCGATGCGGTCCACACTGCGGGCACGCCCCGGCTACGGCCGCCCCAACCAGAAACCCGGCAGGCCGCAGGTCCACGCGTCCGGCCGGCTCTCCGTCACCGACCAGGGCGACGGGCGCCTGTGGCTCGACACGCAGGCCCCTTGCCGTGCGGACGGTCCCGACATCGTGTCCGAGTTCACCGTGTCGGAAGGCGAGGAAGTCGCCTTCGTCCTGTCGTGGCGGAGCGGGCGCGACGAACCGCCGCCGACCCCGACCCCGGCCGGCCTGCTGAAGGGCACCCGGGACTTCTGGATGGCCTGGGCAGGCCAGTCCACCTACTCGGGTCCACACTGGGACGCGGTCGAGCAGTCACTGATCACGCTGAAGGCCCTCCAGTACCAGCCGACCGGCGCCTTCGTGGCCGCCGCGACGACCTCGCTGCCCGAGGAGATCGGCGGCACCCGGCAGTGGGACTACCGGTTCTGCTGGCCTCGGGACTCCGCCCTTACCGTCGAGGCCCTCCTCTCCTGCGGATACAAGGAAGAGGCGAGGGCCTGGGTCGGCTGGCTGAAGTCGGCCATCGGCGGCCAGCCGGAACCCATGCAGGCGATCTACCGGATCGACGGCGGCAGGGAGATGACCGAGACCGAACTCGGCTGGCTGCCGGGCTTCGAGGGCTCCGCTCCCGTGCGTACGGGGAACGGCGCGGCCGGACAGCTCCAGCTGGACGTGTACGGCGAGATCGTCGGCGCCCTGTACGCGGCGCAGGAGCACGATCCGGAGCTCACGCCGATCGTGGCCCCTCTCGTCATCGACCTCGTGGTGTGCCTGGAGCAGCGCTGGGAGCGGCCGGACGAGGGGATCTGGGAGGTCCGCGGGCCGCGCCGGCACTTCACGCACTCCAAGGTGATGGCCTGGGTCGCGGTCGACCGGGCCGTCCGACTCATCGAGATGGGCCGTGCCGAGGGGCCTCTGGAGCGTTGGCGAGTGCTGCGCAACGAGATCCACCTGCAGGTCTGTGAGCGCGGGTACGACGAGCAGCGCAACACCTTCACCCAGTCCTACGGCTCGACGGAGCTGGACGCCTCCCTGCTCCAGATCGTGACCTCCGGCTTCCTACCTCCGGAGGACAAGCGGATCATCGGCACGGTGGAGGCGGTCCAGCGCGAGCTGTCCGCGCAGGGTGGCTTCCTGATGCGCTACCGCACCGACGGCCAGACGCCGGGCGTCGACGGATTGACGGGCGACGAGGGCACCTTCGTCATCTGCCTGGCCTGGCTGATCGCCGCGCTCGCCACGATCGGCCGCGTGGACGAGGCCGAGATCCACCTGGGCGTCCTGCTGGGCATCCGCAGCGACCTCGGCCTCCTCGCCGAGGAGTGGGACCCCTACGCCGGTCGCCAGCTCGGCAACACTCCCCAGGCGTTCTCCCACGTCGGAATCGTCCAGGCCGTCCTGGCCGTCACTGCGGCCCGCACCGCGAGCACCGGCCGGCTCACCGCCAAGGCGGCCCGGGTATGACGCGCTCCAGCCAGAGCCACCGGCCGGGCCTCGCCCCCGTACGCCGGCACACGACCCGACCGCCCGTCCCGCGGGCCCGGCGCCGCGATCCGCTCGTCCCGGCTGAATGGCAGGTCGAGGTGCTCGTCCGCTGGCTCGCCGACGAAGTACGCGCCGGGGTCTACGCCTTGGAGGGTGGCATGCCCGAGAGCGGCATGGTGGCACGCTTCTTCGAGATCGACTACTCGCAGGCCGACGAGGCCGTTCGTCAGCTCGCTGAGCAGGGCCACATCTCCGCCGACCGTCGGGGCGCCCCGACGGCCTCCGTGTCCCCTTGGTGCAGTGACGCCTCCATGGCCGTCAAGCACGAGGAAGTCCTCGACCTCGCACAGGTCGTGGCCGCTGCGGGCGACGCACTGCTGGGCTGGCGCCGACACGAGGCCCGCAAGCCCCACGCGCTCGACGCTCAGCAGGCCCGGCTGCGCTCGGTCCTGGGGACGTTGGCCGAAACGCTCTCGGGCGAGACGTCACAGCACCCGAGCCTGGCTCTGGCCCGGGCCCGATTCCTTGCCGTGGTTCCTGGTCCGTTTCCCGCGTGGGCCCGGCCCTGGCACATCGCCTGGCTCGGCTTGGCGACCCTGGCCCTGCTGGAAGCCCATTTTGAGCTTCTCGCCCACTTGGAGCCCGAGAAGGGATTCGCCTTCGCAAGTCCGCCGCCCGAGTGCCTGACCTCCGGACGGCGCCTTACCGACCCCGCCGAGCGCGAGGCCGCCGGCACGTGGCTGGCCGAGCACTACCAGGCCGGCGCCTCCATCCCCGCCCTCGTGGCAACCGTGCGCCGCTCCTACGGCCTCGTCCATGCCCTCCTGGCCGAAGCCGGGACCGACTTCCGCCCCCGCGGTGGCCCGAACCGCCGCCGCCAGAGCGCCGAACCCACCGACAAGCACCTGGAATCCCTATGACCGAGACATCCAAGGTATCCCCCCTGATCCCCTCGCTCCGCCGCGTCGCCGAACACCTCATGCACAACGCCACCAACGCCGACATCGCGGCCGTCGAGAGGCTGTCGGCCTCGACGGTCCACGCGTACTTGAAGGACATCCGCCAGCACCTCGGCCTGCCTCCCAGAGCGAGCCGGGCCGCCATCGCGCACGCCTTGCTGAGGCGCGGCGAGGCGACGGCGCCCGAACAGGGAAGGCCGGCACCGGCGCTCACTGCGGACGACAAGCTGCTCCTTCGGGCCATCGCCACGCAGTCCCGCCAGGCCGACATAGCGCTCGCTGCAAGGATCGCCCCCGCCGATCTGCGCACGAAGACGCAGGCTCTCCTGTCCACGGCCGGTGCAGCCGATCCGGTGCACCTGATCGGTCTCGCCCACGCCTGGGGGCTCCTGGAGCCGCTGGGCGAGAACGGACCCACGCCGACCTCGGCCGACTCGCCCCGTCCGGCGAGGCAGACCAGTCCGCTCACCCAGCCCGATAGCCACACCCTCACCGCCCGTACACCTCAGACGCGCCGGCACCGCGGTTTCGGGCGGTGAGCCGCAGCCAGCCAAGGACCTCCAGTTGGGAAGGCCGCCCCCTCCGGCCCCCGGCTTCGCGTTGGACCGTCTGGATCATCTGCCCGCCGAAGAGCAGCCGTCGATCGCGTCGAGCAACGCCACGGCCGCAGCTGATCCCGCTGTCCGCGCTCGAACACCCTCGCCAGCAGTACCGGCAAGGCCGGGTTGCGTACGGCACCGCCCCATCACCCACGTGTCACATCGCCCCGAAGGATGCCCCGTGAAACCCCTGTTCGCGCCTCCCGCAGCGCCTCCCGGTGCCATCGGCAGGTCGGGCGAGGCCCAGTCGTCGGCCCACCTCGACATCGCCCAGGACCTTGTCGGCCGCTTGACCGACGCGGGAAAGACCTGGAGAGCCCCCGCACATCAGCGTGGCGCCATGGACGTCGCCAAGCACGCTGCCCAGGACGCGCAGGCCCTGTGCCGGATCATCGAACGGCTGGGCGGATGGCCCGGACGGTCCCTGGTCGGCGACGCCGCGTGCGAGGCCGCACTGGTGATCGCCCTGAACAGCGACCACGACCTGAACTTCCAGATCACCCTGCTCCGTTCGCTCCATGCCGCCAGCCGTATGGGCGATGCCACCACCGCACAATGGGCCCACCTCTACGACCGGTGCCTGGTGAGAAGCGGTCAGCCGCAGCAGTACGGCACGCAGTACCGGCTGCACGACGGACAGATCGAGATGTGCCCGGTCGCCGAACCCGAGGCGCTCGACACGCGCCGGGCTCGTGTCGGACTGCCTCCCCACCATGACCGGCGCGCCGCCCTGGAGCGCCGCCACCTCCTGCCCGACGCACCGACCGTGGTCCTGAGCAGCAGTCGCGCAGCTTGACGGACGGGCCTGATGCGGCGCCCCGGCGATGGCATGCGGCCGGGGGCGTCACCCAACCCGCGGCCGTACGCGCCGAGCTCGTCCCCCGGAGGCCGCCAGCCTTTCTCCCATCCCACCCACTGTCTCCCGGAGCACCTTCTATGACAGCGGCACCCGAGATCCACACCTGTCCGCCCGGTTTCTTAGGCGGCCGGGTAGTGAGGTGCTCCCCCGTTCACCGCCTGACCGCCATGGACGCAGGCGTGACGGTCACCCAGATCCCGGGGGCAGCCGCATGAACGGGTCGACGTCAGTGCGCGGCGCCTCACAGCGGAACGGGGACCTCGAGCAGATCGTGCTGGATGAGCTCAAGTGGTCGATGTCGGGGTTCGCCAAGAGGATCCGCGAGCACTGCGCGGCCACCGGTCATCCCCGGTCGGTGAGCACGAGCACGGTGTCGCGGTGGTGCGCAGGGGCGCAGCCGGGTCCGGAACTGGCGGCTGCGGCGTGCAACGTACTGACCCGGGCGTGCAAGCGCCAGGTGACCCCAGAGAGCCTGGGATGGTCGTCCGAGGACACGGATGTCGCCGAGCAAGCGCTCCAGTACGGCGACCTGAGACACGCGGTGCGGATGCTGCGGCGGCTGTGGCAGATGGACGCCGTGCCCAGGAGCGCGGCTGTGCGGAGGTTGCCGTTTGCCTCGACGCCCTCTGCGGTCGAGGCCCTGGTCATGCTGCCCGACACGGAGATCGCCGGGTGCGGACAGCGGCGGGTGACCGTCGCGGACATCGAGCTGCTGGACGCGCACACCGACTTGTACGGCAGGACGGACGCCCGGCACGGAGGCGGGCAGTTCCGCTCCGTGTTCGCCGCCTTCCTCGCCGCGCACGCCGTTCCGCTCCTCGAAGGGGGTTTCAACGCCGGGCGTGGCCGGCTGCTGTATGGCGGCGTCGCCGACGCGGTGCTCGCGCTGGCGAGCATGGCCTACGACGACCAGCTGCCGGGCCTGGCTCAGCGCTACGACCTGCAGGCGATGCGGCTGGCGCAGGCGATCGGGGATCGCGGCCGGCTGGCGCGCGGCTGCATTCATCAGGCCCGGCTGGCAGCGGTACGGGGCGACGGCCGGGAGGTGCTGACCCACGCCCGCAGCGCGGTGGTCGCGGCGACTGGCGCGCCGGCGCTGGTGCGGGCCTACGTAGCGGTGACGGAGGCGAGGGCGTGGGCCTACAACGGTGACGGCGCGCAGTGCCAGGCGGCGGTGGAGCGGGCGCGTGCCGCGTTCGACCGGGCAGGGAGCGGGTCGGAGCCGAGGTGGCTGGCGTGGCTGGACCGCCCGGAGTTGGAGGGGCAGGCCGCGTGGGCGCTGGCGATGGCCGGGCTGGCCGAGGAGGGCGAGCAGGCTCTGAAGGTGGCGTTGGGCCTGTCGCCGGAGCGTACGCGCGACAGTGTGGAGCTGTTGATCACCGGTGCGGAGCTGGCGCGGCTGCGTGGTGACCGGGCGGAGTGGGAGGAGTCGCTGGCGAAGGCGAAGACGGCTGCTCAGCACCTCAAGAGTCGGCGCTTGGCGCGGCGCCTGGCCGACGCCGCCGAGGGGGGACCGCTCCGCGCCTTCTGACCCCGGGCCGGCCAGACCCGGGAGTGAACCGGTCGGGTCGATCACGGGGCGGGGTTCAGGGGGCGGTGCCGCCGAGCCAGCTGAGCTTGGAGCGGACGTCGGCAGCGGCACGGAGTTGGGGCGCCTCGCCGGGGATGGGGGTGCCGACGTACAGGTAACCGAGCAGTTGTTCGCCGTCGCCAATGCCGAGCTGCTTGCGAACCTGTGGCGCGTCCGGGCAGGGCCCGCCGAACCAGACACCGCCCCAGCCGCGGGCGTCGAGGAGCAGCAGCAGGGTGGTGGCCATCGCGGACGTCGCAGCCAACTGCTCCCAGCGTGGGATGGTCGGATGGTCGCGGGGCTGGAAGACGACGGCGAGCATCAGCGGCGCGCGCAGGTGCTTGGCGGCGATCCTCTCGGCAAGGCCCGCGGTGGGCGCGGCCTCGGCGGCGGCTTCACCGAGCCGGGCGCGGGCGTCGCCGCAGATCGCGATCAGACGCCAGGGGCGCAGCTGCCCGTGGTCGGGCGCGGTGGCCGCGGCCGCCAGCAGGTCGAGGAGTTCGTCCGGGCCCGGGGCGGGCTCGGTGAGGCGGATGGTGCTGCGCCGGGCGCGGATCGCCGTCTCGACGATGCCCGTGGCGGCCCGTGCGGCGGGGACGGTGGTCATCGGGCCGCTCCCGGGCTGCCGGGCAGCACGGCGACCGGCTTGCCGGCATGGGCCGTGGCGGTGAGGTCGGGGGCGTTGCGGGTGAGACGGTCGAGCAGCGGCGCGGTGGCGGCGGTAGTCACGACGGCCATGACGACCATCATCGTGAACAGGTTCGTGGAGATGACGCCGAGTTGGAGGCCGATGCCGAGGACGACGATCTCGGTGATCCCGCGGCAGTTCATCAAGGTGCCCATCATTGCCGACCACCGCCAGTCACAGCCGGCGAGCCGGGCTGCCCCGGTGGCGCCGACCCACTTACCCGTCACGGCGACGGCCAGAACAAGCGCGGCCCACCCCCACTGGCCGGCCGGGAGTGCGGCGAGGTCCGTGTGCAGACCGATGTCGACGAAGAACAGCGGCAGCAGCACCGGGACGACCACCGCCTGGAGGCGAGCAGCGCTGCGTTCGACGGCCGGCACCCCGCGCGGCACGGTCGCGCCGACCAGCAACGCGCCGATCGCGGGGTGAACGCCGATCCGGTCGGTGGCGCACGCGGCCAGGAGCAGCCCGGTGACCAGCAGCACCGTCACCAGGTCGTCGGAGGTGCGGGCGGCGCGCTCCAGCGTCCGCTTCACAACGGGGCGCGCCGCCGCCAGCACGGCGGTGAGGGCGGCGGCCAGGGCGAGCGCGGTGAGCGCGTCCACCGGGGAGCCGGCGGTGGCCAGGGAGGTGACGGCGATGAGCAGGCACCAGGCGAGTGCATCGTCTGCGGCCGCGCACGCGAGGACGAAGGTGCCCAGGCGGGTGGTGGCGAGGCCCCGGTCAGTGAGGATCCGCGCGAGGACGGGGAAGGCGGTGATGGACAGCGCGGTGCCGACGAACAGGACGAACGGCAGTCGCTGCACGCCGGGGGGCGCGAGGGCCGGGTACATGGCGAGCGCGAGGGCGGCCCCGAGCACGAGGGGCAGCAGGATGCTGCCCGCAGCGACGGAGGCGACGGCGCGGCGGGCGGCGCGCAAGGAGCCCAGGTCGAGTTCGAGGCCGATGAGGAAGAGGAAGACGAGCAGGGCGAGGTTGCCGAGCACGGAGGTGTAGGGCAGGACGGCGGGCGGCAGCAGGAAGTGCTGGAGGCCGGGGGCGAGCCAGCCGAGAAAGGAGGGGCCGAGGAGGATGCCGACGGCCATCTCACCGATGACGGGCGGCTGACCGAGGCGGCGGGCGGCCCAGCCGCCGGCCTGGCAGGCCAGCACCACGGCGGGGACGGCGACGAGGACGAGAGAGAGGGGACTGGACAACACAGGGATCCTCCGGGGACGGCGGCGAGGGGCCGACGGGCGTGCGCGAGCGGCCTGGCAGTTCGGAGTGGCCGAGTCGGGCGCGGGCAGTCTCGAGAAGGCGAGCTGGGTTCAGGTGCGCAGTAGGGGCAGGGTGGTGCAGCGCAGGGAGCCGGGGATGCGGGTGACCTCGCGGTAGTCGACGGTCAGGACCTCGAGTCCGCGGGCGGCCAGGGCGGCGGCGATCCGGTCGCTTCCGGCGGCGACCACGATCGTGGTGGGGGCGATAGCCAGGACGTTGACCTGGACTGCGCGGGCCTCGGCGTCGGTGACCGCGAGGAGGTCGTCGAAGTGGGCGTCGAACCAGCGGTTCTGGTCGGCGGTGAACGCCTCGCGGTGGATGAGGGCGGTGCCGGGCGCGACCACGGCGAGGTGGTCGTCGAGGTGGACGATCCCCTTGACCGCGAAGTACACGGGGACGACCTCGCGGTCGACGCTGTGCTGGGAGAGGGCCTCCTGAAGGGCTGCCGCACCGTCGGGGCTGGTCTCCTCGCTCAGGCCGACGAGGACGTGGCCTGTGTCGGGGAGCAGGACGTCACCGCCCTCGATCGTGCCGCGCTTGAGGTCGACGGGTTGCACGTCGAGAGCGGGGTCGGTGAGGGCGTCGGTCTCGGGAAGGCGGTGCGGGGAGTTCAGGCGGGCCCGGACCAGGACGTGGTCGACGGCGAAGGCGATGTCGCGGGGGTAGTGCTGAGCGGAGCAGCCCGGCGCCGCGGCGAGCAGGACCACGTCGGCGCCGCGGTCGCGCAGCAGGCCGATCAGCTCGTCCTGCTGGGCGCGAACAGTGGCGGGATCGTAGGAGGTCCAGGAGCTGGTGACTTGCTGGCGGGCGAGAACGGGGTGAACGCCGGGGCCGGTCAAGGAGCGGGTGAAGTCGCCGGCATGTCGCATGGCGACACGGCGCAGGATCCCGTACTCGGTGGCGACATGGGTGGCGGTGGGCACGGGTCCTCCGGGGGCGGTCGGTGCGGGCGCTGGTGGTGCGAGGTGGAGGCGGCCCCCGCACGGCCCGGTGGCAGAGTCCTGCGGGGGCAGGCGCCGTCAGGTGCGCCTGCCCCCGCAGGGGGCGGGGGTCAGCCGGTCGCCGCGTGCCGGTTGTCGTACTGGGCGAGCCAGGGGGCGGCCTCGGCGAGCCGGTTCAGGTTGGTGGGCACCAGGGCCAGGGCGGTGGCGTGGTCGTCGAGGGCGGTGGCGAGGATGCCGATGATCGTGTCGTCGCCGTAGTCGCGGGCGGCGATGTGGCTGCCGCACGCGCCGCAGAAGCCTCGAGCGGTCTTGCCGGGGTAGGTGTCGAACCAGGTCGGCTCGGCACCGGTCCACTCCAGCCCGGCCATCGGGAAGCCGACCCACCACTGGAACGGCGCGCCGGAGCGCTTGGCGCAATGCTCACAGGCGCAGATGTGCGGGTCATCCACCGGGCCGGTGACGGTGAATCGGACCTTCCCGCACAGGCAGCCGCCGGAGCGGACCTCGGGGCCGGAGCCGTTGGCGGCGACAATCTCGGACACTAGTTCAATTCCCTTGAGCGGTAGGCCAGTTGGGTCCACCAGTGTGCCATCGCGTTGAAGATCTGCAGGAAGCCCTCAACGGCCTGCGGCAGGTCGAGGTGGAAGAGCTCACTCTGACGAACGAAGCGGGCCAGGCCCTCGATGTGCGCCTCTTCCACGCTCATGCCACCGACCTGCGCGGCCTCGTGACCCTCGTCGAGGTGGAGCCGGTAGTAGTAGTCCAGGTTCGCCAACTCCGCGCCACTGGCCTGGATGGTCAGCTCGCCGTACCGGTCGGTGATCTCCCTGAGGATCTCCGTCTCGGCGACGGCGACACCCTCGGTGGCGTAGTAGCCGCCGGCGATGAGGGAGGTCATGTGGGAGTTCACGAGGACCTGGTGCTGGAGGACCAGCTTGGCGGTCTCGTCGGCGGGAACGTGGCCGTTGACGAGCAGGCCGAGGTCGGCGAGGAGCGCGCGGGTGTAGAGGATGTAATGCGCGGGGACCTTGCCGGGCTCGCCTCCCTCCTCCAGGAAGTTCCGGTCGAACTCGTGACCGAGGGCCGGGCAGGATCCGTAGACTTGCGCGGCGGCCAGACGCAGGAACTGCGCGTTGTGCCGGGCGAAAACGGCGAGCTCGGCGATGTACATGCGGGCCTGGGCGGCGGTGAGGGTGCCGGGGTCGACCAGGGTGCGGATCTGCCGGTAGACCGTGTCGATCATGGGCTTGAGGTGCTTGTCGACGAGGTCGTCACCGCTGTCGCGGGTGCCCTGGAGGGTGGCGTGGATGTAGCCGCGTGTCTCCGGGTTCGCCTTCAGGTACGCCTCGACGAGGCTGGTGCCGCACAGGGTGTCGAGCGTGGGAATGGGTGCGGTGGTGGTCACTCGGTCTCCTCGTTCGTGGTGGTGACGGTCAGGCCGCCGGTGGCGCCGAGCGTGCGGATCACGGCGATCACCTTCGGGTCGTCGGGAAGGGTGGTCGGGCCGTTGTTGAGGCGCTCGACCAGATCGGGGGTGAGGACGGCGGGGTCGGTCGCCGTCTCGCAGCCGCGAAGGAACGCCTGCTCGCCGGTGACCATCAGCCGGTAGGGGGCGCGGACCGCGACGCTCGTGCCGGACGTGAGGCTGGCGGCGGCGAACGCGGCAGCGGCCTCGTCGCGGGCGAGGTCGTTCTCACTCTGCTGCCAGCCGCCGTTGCTGAGCACGGTGTACCAGCGCTGGTGGGCGTGCGCCTCGGCGGCGGACGGCGCCTGCTCGGCGGCGGCGGCAAACGCAGCGGCGGTCACTGTGCTCAGGCGGCGGGCGAGCTCATCGGGGCCGGCTGTCAGCGGCTGCATCGGGGACGGCCTGCCCGCGTCGGTGTCCGGCTCACTGACCAGCAGGGCGCCGAGCAGGTCCGGCGCGATCCAGGCCCGGGCGATCGCGGCATCGGGGAAGGTGTAGAGGGGGATGGCGACGGAGACGGAGAACTCGCTCTGCCGCCCTACGTGGAAGACCCGCTCGGGCAGGAACAGCGCGTCGCCGGGCTCCAGGGCGAAGTGCTCGCCGCGCTCCAGCAGCCACGTGTAGTCGCCGTAAAGCGGGTCGCTGCCGCCGGTGAGCTTGCGGTACTCCTCGGCCGGCCAGCAGTAGAAGTCCTTGGTGGCGGGCCCGTAATGGGTGAGGAACGCGTTCTCGTAGCCCTCGTGGACGCCGAACGCGGTCCCGCTGTAGTTGCCGACAAAGGCGACCAGCTCGGCACCGCCGGCCGGGACACCCCAGCCGTCGATCAGCGCGCCGACGAACTCGCCCAGGCCCGCGGCCAACGGGTCGCTGACGCTCTCCAGGGTGTTGAGGACCAGACTGAACCGCTCGGCGCCGACCTGCTCCTGCATCCAGGCAGTAAAGCCGCCCTCCGGCCAGCCGTCGGTGGCCAGCACCTTGACCACCAGGTCGGGGCGGTGCTCCTCGCCCACGTACACCCGGGCGTTCGAGGTGATCTCCACCCCGGCGGCGTGGGCACGGCGGATGGCGGCGAAGCCGTCCAGGACGGTGTCCGCGTTCGCCGCCGAGGCGGGGATGACGCCCTTGAACAGGTACGGGCGCCTCATGCCGTCGGTCTTCTCGGGCAGGGTGTCGGTCCAGAAGGCGCGGGGCGGAGGCCACGCTCCGGTGCTGCTGCTCATGGCCGGGTACTCCTTGAGGTTCGGGCCGCGCGGGTGCGGCCGGACGGGCGTGCGCGGGGTGCAGGGCGAGCGCGGCCTACGCCGCGAGGTAGTCCTCGAGGCCGCCGTCGCGGACGGTGTCGAGGGTGAAGCAGTGGTGCCCGCCGCCGAACAAACGCCGGTGGCGGTGGCGAACCGGGACGACGGTGAAGCCGCGCTGCTCCAGCACCTCGACCAACTCCGGGTAGAGGGAGTTGACGACCACCGTGTTTTCGTCGATCGACAGGACGTTGATGTCGATGTACCGGGACGCGGTGGGGATCACGAACCCGAACTCGTCATAGTCCTGCTCGGGCACGGAGCTCGGCGGCGGGTAGATCGCCTCCCAGCCACGCATCGCCTCCGGCAGGAACTGCAGGTAGTGCGGGGAGCGCAGCAGCATCAGGCCCGGGCGCAGCGGGACCACAATGGAATCGACGTGGTTGTCGGCGATACCCGGCAGCCGGTGCAGGCGCAGGCCGGGGAAGTTGCGGGCCAGCCATCGGTAGGCGAGCTCGTGGTTGTGGTTGGCGACGTTGACCAGCACGTCGCGGCCCAGGCGGATGCACTGCGCGCCGTCGAAGACCATCTCCAGGCCCAGGCCGTCGATCGGCAGGCCGGCCTCGTCAGCGGTCGCCGCGGTGACGTCGACGCCCTGCTGGTCGAAGTAGGTGGTGTCGAGGGAGCCGGCGGCGAGCGCGGGGCGCGGCATGGACAGCCAGTTCGCTCCCTGCTCGAAGTAGCGGGTGAAGTGGGGCTTGAGGTGGTCGTTCTCGAAGATCCGGCCGCGGATGTGCGGGGCGGTCTCCACGATCGTTTCCCCGAGGATGATCGCGTTGTCTCGGACGTTCAGCGGCGGTGTCGCTCCGCTGCTCCACCATGGGGAGGACACCTCAACGTCCTTGCCCGGGGCGGAGGGGCGCAGCACGCTCACCCCGCAGCCGGCCAAGGCGTCGGCGAACCCGGCGACGTCCTCGTTCAGCTCGTCGACGATCTGCTGCGGGATCGACAGCTGCCGCTGTCCGTCGGCCAGATGCGGGGCGACGTTCTCGTAGTAGAACAGCCGCCAGGTCGGGTCGGCATCGTGCGTGGTGTAGTGGTCGGCGCGGCCGACCACTACCTCGCGCAGCCGGGTGAAGTCGTCGAAGCTGTGCACGCCCGCAGCGGGCGGGGCGAGCTGAGGCTGGGTCATGGGTAGCCGCCTCCTCGGCGGCGAGTGCCGGCACGGCCCGGGCGGACAGGGGGTGCCGCCCGGACGGCACTGCGGCGGGCCGGTCGTGGACAGGACGAAGGGGATCGGTCAGGCGGCCGTGCGCTCGGCGGCCACGGCCTGCTGGGGCGCGGGCTTGGAGGTGAGGTGGGCGAGGATGTCCTCGATCACGCACGGCACGTCGGGGGTGGAGCGGCGGCGGAAGAAGTAGCCGGAGCACCACGGCACCTCGTCCCAGCGCTCCAGGCGCTCGGAGAGGAGGGCGGTGGCTTCGGGTAGGCGCCGCCAGGGGATCTTGGGGCACCAGTGGTGCACCGGGTGGTACATGTCGTCGAGGTGGCCGCCGAGCAGGTGCCGGGTGAGCCAGTGCGAGGACCAGCCGCGGGTCTGCAGCAGCACGTCATCGTCCTCGATCAGGCCGGCGTGGTTGCCGAGGTCGGTGATCCAGGTGACCACCGGCCGCACGAGCACTAGCGGGACCAGCCAGTACAGCAGCAGGTCGCCGAGGACGCCGAAGGACCAGAACACGGCGGCGACGCCCGCCCACAGCACCGCGCGGGCGACCGGTGCCCACCGGCTCTCCCGCGGACCGCGGGTAACCAGCACCCGCAGCGCCGACGTCGGCAGCCGCCACAGCGCGGCCTTGACGATCACCCGGAGCACGAAGGCGGTCCGACTCATCGACGCCCGGACCGTGTGCAGGCGACCGGCCTGGTACGACTGGAACATCGGGTCGGATCCGGTGCCCAACTGCGCGTGGTGCACCCCATGGGTGGCCCTATAGGGCCGCATCCCTTCGCCGAGCATCCCGGTCAGCATGTACCCCACCAGGCGGTTGCCGCGCTTGGTGGCCATCAGTTTCGCATGGAAGAACTTGCTCATATCTTATTCAGCGAAGAGTCTCGGCCTCTTCTAGAGAGCGCTGCCTCGCACCGCGCCCTATTATCAAGATCCGGGCCATACACGGGCCAGTCAGTCGCCACGAACCACAGCTTCCCCGCAGCAGTATTGCCGAGCCGCGCAGCTCGGCAGCTGTCACATGGGCGCATCGAGCGCCAGCCCGGCCTGGAGATACCGCACCATGCAGGCCGGCGAGGCGCGCAGGACCCGAGCGATACGCCCGCATCGCCTCTGTCATGCGCGCCGAAGTCTCCGTGAGAGAGACGGTGAACGGATGGCGTGGCGTTGTCAGCACCTCGTGATTCGGTCCCAATTCGACGAGCTCGCCGGCGTTCAGGATGGCGATACGAGTACCCAACGCGGCGACGTCGAGATCGTGGGTGATCAGCACGAGGTCAGGAAGGGGCTGCCGTGCTGAAGGTCCGCGAGCAGGTTCAGCAGGGCGCGCCGGGTCACCGTGTCGAGGCCGGAGGTCATCTCGACGGTTCGGATGATGACGCCCGATCGACGCATACCCGGCGGTGCGGCCAATGTTCGCGTGCGCCCGTCGCTCGGGTTCTCTGCCGCACCCGGGAATTCAGGAGCCGAAGCCGGACTCCGTCCAGACGGTCTTGCCGCCGCCCGACCATCGCACCCCCCATTGGTCGGACACCTCGCCGCACAGGAAGAGGCCGCGGCCTCCTTCGTCACCGGCCCGGGCGTGCCGCAGATGCGGCGCCGCCGCGCTGGCGTCTGACACCTCGCATGTCAGTGTGCGCCGGCAGGTGTCACGGACAAGGCGGAGACGCACGGGGGGACGGCCGTACCGGATGGCGTTGGTGACCAGTTCGCTCACGATGAGTTCGGTGGCGAAGGCCAGGTCCGGCAGGCCCCACTCCTCGAGTCGCCGGACCGCGCCGCGGCGCGCGTCGGCGACCGCCTCGGGTTCAGCCGAGATGTCCCAGGAGGCCACATCCTCAGGGTCGAGCGCACCGATTCTCGCGACCAGCACGGCCGCCTGGTCGTAGGTCAGGGAATCCAGCGCGTCCTGTGTGGCGATGTCGGCGTCGTCCGCCAGGAGCTCGCGCAGCCGGTGCAACGTCTCGTCGACGGGCGCCGGGTCACCGGACAGCAGGACGAGGGTGCTCGCGGTGGGGAGGATGAACTCGTCCGTCGTGAAAGGCGGTGAGTCCGCCCCCAGCGCCGGTGCGTCCTGATGGACCGTCTCCTCCCAGGTGCCGTCAGGCTGCCCGATCATGAGACGCACTGCGCCTGCCCGAGCAACGGAGCACTCCTGCGTCACGGGGCTGTGGACGGCATAGACGCACCCGGCTTTCAGCGGGTTGCCACCAGTGGCGGTGCGCTCTTCATTCAGCCGACGTGCCGTCTCGTTCAGCCTGGCGAGTAGCTCGTGAGGGTCGAGGTCGAGTGAGGACAGGGCGAAGACGGCGGAACGCAGCTGGACCATCGCCGCTGTTGCCTCGGGGCCCTGCCCGTACACCTGACCGACCGTCAGCGCCACCCTTGCGCCGGACAGTGGCATGGTGTCGAGCCACGCACCGGCGCCTCGTCCCGTGGGCAGGTAGCGGTGGAAGGTCCGGACAACGCTCTGCGGCGTGGGAGCGGGGCGGAGCAGGTGGCCTTGCAGCGCGAGGGCGACGGCATGCGCGTGCTCGTAGCGGCGGGCGTTGTCGATGCAGAGTGCGGTGTAGGCGGCGAGGTTCGCCGCGAGGTGCAGGTCTTCCGCGTCGAACGGTTCCGTGCGGTCGGGCCGCCGGAACAGCGCCAGTCCCAGTTGCGTCCCTCTGTACACGAGCGGCGCGACGAGTGTGGGGCAGTCCGTGCTCGCGCCCTCGAGATGCGGGTCGAGTCGAGCCGGCGTCCGGGTGTACGTCTCCGCGCGGACAGCCTCACCGACTGCGGGGACGGCGGTCGCGCCGGGGGGCCAGGCCGCCGTACACCGCAGCTCCGGATGCGCCCCGTGCGGTGCGACATCACCGGCGGCCGGGCCACGCAGCACCGCGTCCGCCAGGGCGACGGCGGCCGCGTCGGCAAGCAGGGGCACAGCGCTCTCGACCAGGTCGTATGCGCAGCTCCGGGCGTCCAGGCTGCGGCCGATGCGCTCGTGGGCACGGTGGAGGACGGAGAGCCGTTGGCGGGCGCGCTCACGGTCCGTGACGTCGACGGTTGCGGCCACCGCGCCGAGGGTGCGGCCGCCGTCGTCCTCCAGCCGGAACACGGAGACGGAGAAGACGTGCTCACGGTTCGGGTCGGAGAGCGGACGGCCTCGCACCAGCCGGTCGATGACGGGGGTCCCGGTCTCCAGCACCTCCCGTACGAACCGGTCGTCCGGCGCTCTCCCGGGAGGGGCGTAGCGGGCATAGACCTCGAGGAACGGGCGGCCGACGATCTCTGACTCCGGCACTCCTCGCATACCGACGGCCCTGGAGTTGACGCGCAGCACACGCAGATCGGTCCCGATGACGTGAAGCCCGAAGTGCGACCGGGTGAACATCGCCTCCAGCACCCCTTCACGGACCCCTCCGGGAAGGGGGCCCGAGGGCCACAGGGCCCATCGGGCGTCCGGCTCGTCGGGTGGTGCGGGGGCGATCGTCAGCCCCTGGTCGAGGGCGTCGAAGTCGATCACCGCGAGCAGGTCCATGAGGGGGCGGCCGACGGCGGCGACGTCCGGGCCGAGCAGACGCTCTCCAGAGCGGCTGAACCGGATCACGACACCGTGTTCGTCGGTCACGGCAACGGGCTCTGGCATCGCGCCCTCGCTCTCGCCGGCTCGCCTCAGTCGGTACCCGAAGCGTAGCTGCGGACCTCTGGCTCGGCACTCCGGCGGCAGCGCGCCCCTCCTCACCGATGCTATGAACGAGAAACCCCTTCACCTCTATGAGAATCCCTTGACAGCAGGTAAGCACCCGTAGAAAGTGAAGGAGCAATAACCACTCGATGGAGGTCTGATGGGTCGCAGAGTGCTGGTGGCCGGGGTCGGCATGGTCCCGTTCGCCAAACCCAGCGCCGGCAAGTCGTACGACGACATGGGCGCGGACGCGGTACAGGCCGTCCTCGCGGACGCCGGACTGCCGTACGACAAGGTCCAGCAGGTCTACGCCGGGTACGTCTACGGTGACTCCACCTGCGGTCAGCGTGTGGTCTACCGGTTCGGCAGGACCCGGGTGCCGGTGCTGAACGTCAACAACAACTGCGCCTCGGGCTCGTCGGCGCTGTGGCTGGCCCGCCAGGCGGTCGAGAGCGGCGCGGTGGACTGTGCACTGGCGGTGGGATTCGAGCAGATGCCGCCGGGAGCTCTGGGTGCGAAGTGGGCGGACCGGCCCGCTCCCCTGACCGACTTCATGTCGTCGCTGAGAGACGTCTACGACGTCGACCCGGACCTGCCGACGACCCCGCAGTACTTCGCCGCCGCCGGTGTCGAGTACATGGAGAAGTACGGGATGAAGCCGGAGACCTTCGCCAAGGTCTCCGTCAAGGCGCGCACCCACGCGGCCGGCAATCCGTACGCCGTCTTCCGTGACCCGATCACCCTCGACGAGGTGCTGGGCTCGCCGCGCGTCGCGGGACCACTGACCCGGCTGCAGTGCTGTCCACCCACCTGCGGCGCCGCGGCGGCGATCGTCTGCTCCGAGGAGTTCGCCCTGGCCAACGGCCTCGCACCGAAGGTGGCCATCGCCGCCCAGACGCTGCAGTCCGACGCCGACGACCTCTTCGACAAGCAGAGCGCCATCTCCCTGGTGGGCGGCGACGTCACCCGCGCCGCAGCCCAGGAGGTCTACGAGAAGGCCGGCGTCGACCCGCGCGACATCAAGGTCGTCGAACTGCACGACTGCTTCACCGTCAACGAGGTCCTCACGTACGAGGGCCTTGGACTGTGCCCCGAGGGCGGCGCGGAGAAGTTCATCCTCGACGGCGACAACACCTACGGCGGCCGCGTCGTCACCAACCCCTCCGGCGGCCTGCTCTCCAAGGGCCACCCGCTCGGCGCCACGGGCCTGGCCCAGACCGCCGAGATCACCTGGCAGCTGCGCGGCGCGGCCGGTCCCCGCCAGGTCGAGGGCGCGACGCTCGGCCTCCAGCACAACCTCGGTCTCGGCACCGCCGGCGTCGTCACCCTGTTCGAGAAGGTGAGCTGAACATGCCCATCGACCCCTCCGTCATCGGCAGCCGAACCGACGCGTTCTCCACCACCGCCGAGCGCGGCCGGCTCCGGTTCTTCGCCAAGGCGACCGGACAGCACGACCCGGTGTACACCGAGGTCGAGGCCGCTGGGACCGCGGGCCATCCCGACCTGCCGATCCCGCCGACGTTCCTGTTCTGTCTGGAGATGGACAACCCCGAGCGCGGCAAGTTCCTCACCGATCTGGGCATCGACATCCGCACGATCCTGCACGGCGGCCAGGAGTTCACCTACCACGCCCAGGCATACGCCGGCGACACCTTGACGTTCAGCACCGAGATCAAGGACGTGTACGCCAAGAAGGGCGGCGCGCTGGAGTTCATCGTGCGGGAGACCCATGTCACCCGCGACGGACAGCCGATCGCCACGCTCACCAGCACGACTGTCGTGCGCGACCCGAAGGCGGTCAAGTGATGACCACGCTGAACCCCGGCGACAGCCTCACCCTCGCCGCCCCGAAGGTCACCCGCACCGCGCTCGCCCTGTACGCGGGCGCCTCCGGCGACCACAACCCGGTCCACATCGACATCGACGCCTGCGAGGCCGTCGGCATCCCGGACGTCTTCGCCCACGGCATGCTCTCGATGGCCTACCTCGGCCGACTGCTCACCGACTGGGTGCCGCAGGATCGCATCCGCTCCTACGGGGTGCGGTTCTCCGCGATCACCCCGGTCAATACGGAGCCTGTCTGCCACGGCACCGTCACCACGGTCGAGGACGGGCTCGCGCACCTCGACCTCACCGTCTCGCTGCCCGACGGCACCGTGACCCTTCAGGGTTCCGCCGTCGTCACCGCCAACTGACCCTTCACAGCTAAGGACACCGAAATCATGGGAACCCTGGACGGCAAGGTCGCCCTCGTCTCCGGCTCGGGCCGGGGCATCGGCCGCGAAGTCGCGCTCAAGCTCGCCTCCGAAGGCGCGGCGGTCGTCATCAACGACCTGGACAAGGAGCCCGCGGAGGAGACGGTCGCCGATATCGTCGCCGCCGGCGGCAAGGCGGTCGCCTGCGTCGGCTCGGTGACGGAGGAGGACTTCGCGGAGCGCTTCGTGAACACCGCCGTCGACTCCTTCGGCGGGCTCGACATCATCGTCAACAACGCCGGATACACCTGGGACACCGTCATCCAGAAGATGACCGACGAGCAGTGGGACGCCATCCTCGACGTCCACCTCAAGGCCCCGTTCCGGATCCTGCGCGCCGCCCAGCCCTATATCAAGGCCAACCCGACGGCGTACCACCGCAAGGTGGTCAACGTCTCCTCGGTCTCCGGTGTCTTCGGAAACGCCGGGCAGGCGAACTACTCCTCCGCCAAGGCCGGTGTCATCGGTCTGACCAAGACCCTGGCCAAGGAATGGGGCCGCTACAAGGTCAATGTCAACGCAGTTGCGTTCGGCTTCATCCTGACCCGGATGACCGAAGCCGTCGCGGGTGACGGCGACGCCACCGTCGAGATCGAGGGCCGTCAGATCAAGGTGGGCGTCAGCCCGCAGATCGCCGAGGCTGTCAAGCGCACCAACCCCTTCGGTCGCCCCGGCACCCCCGCCGAGGCCGCCGGCGCGATCTACGCGCTGTGCCTGCAGGAGACCAACTACGTCGCGGGCCAGGTTCTCAACGTGGACGGTGCCTCCCGCTGACCGCAGGCCACCCACGCCGCAGCAGCACAGACAGCGCCCCGTCGGCAGCACGATCACGCCGACGGGGCGCACGTGTACGACCGAGTTCACACGACCACAAGGACCACTTCATGAAGCGCAGCATCTACACCCAGGAGCACGACGACTTCCGGGCGATGATCCGGGAGTTCGTGGCCAAGGAGGTGAAGCCCCACTTCGAGAGCTGGGAGAAGGACAATCTGGTCGACCGCGAGATCTTCCGCAAGCTCGGCGCGCTCGGCGTGATGGGCTTCGACATTCCCGAGGAGTTCGGCGGCTCGGGCGACATCAGCTACAAGTACCAGGTCGTCATCACCGAGGAATGCGCCCGTGCCGCGGTCACTCTCGGCCACTACGGAGTCTCCACCGGCATCGTCCTTCCGTACCTGCTCGATCTCGCGAACGACGAACAGAAGAAGCGGTGGTTCCCCGGCATCGCGTCCGGTGACACGATGCTGTGCATCGCCATGACCGAGCCCGGCACCGGATCCGACCTGGCGGGGATCCGGACCACGGCGCGGCTCTCCGAGGACGGCACTCACTACGTCCTCAACGGCTCGAAGACGTTCATCACCGGCGCCCGGAACTCCGAGCTGTGCGTCGTCGTGGCCCGCACCTCCGCACCGACCGAGAGCGACCGGCGTCACGGGCTCAGCCTGCTCGTCGTCCCGACCGACAGCGAGGGCTTCGAGTTCGGCCGGAAGCTGGACAAGATCGGCCTCAAGTCCTCCGACACGTCCGAGCTGTCCTTCACGGACGTCCGCGTGCCCGTCGGCAACCTCCTCGGCGAGCAGGACAAGGGCTTCTCCTATCTCGGCCGGAATCTGGCCCGTGAACGACTCCACATCGGCGTGGGTGCCGTCGCCACGGCCACGGCCGCGATCGACTTCGCCCGTACGTACACCCTGGAGCGCAAGGTCTTCGGCAAGCCCGTCGCCGCGTTCCAGAACACCAAGTTCGTGCTCGCCGAATGCGCGACCGAGGTCGAGGCGCTGCAGTCGCTGGTCGACAAGGCCATCGAACTCGACGACTCCGGCGAGCTGTCCGCGGCCGACGCGGCGAAGGTGAAGTTGTTCTGCACCGAGGTCGCCGGCCGGGTCATCGACAAGTGCCTGCAGCTCCACGGCGGTTACGGCTACATGCTGGAGTACCCGATCGCCCGCCTGTACGCCGACACGCGCGTCTCCCGCATCTACGGCGGCACCAGCGAGGTCATGAAGACCATCATCGCCAAGGACCTCGGGCTGTGAGCGCGGGACCGCTGGACGGCATCCGCGTCGTCGAACTCGGCGGCATCGGCCCCGGCCCGTTCGCCGGCATGCTCCTGGCCGATCAGGGCGCCGAGGTCATCCGCATCGATCGCCCCGCCGATGCCGGCCGGGCCTCCGGCCACCCGGTGCTCCACCGTGGACGGCGCTCGGTCGCCCTGGACCTGAAGGACCCGGCCGGCGCCGAGGCCGTCCTGGCGATCACCGACACTGCCGACGCCCTCATCGAGGGCTTCCGCCCCGGCGTCGCCGAACGTCTCGGCCTCGGACCAAAGACCTGCCTGGAGCGCAACCCGAGACTGGTCTATGGCCGGATGACCGGCTGGGGCCAGGACGGCCCTCTCGCTCAGGCACCCGGGCACGACATCAACTACATCGCCGTCGCCGGTGCGCTGGGTGCGCTCGGCCGCGCCGACGAGAACCCACCCGTGCCGCTGAACCTCTTCGGCGACATGGGCGGCGGCGGCATGCTGCTCGCCCTCGGCGTCACCACCGCGCTGGTCCACGCCCAGCGCACCGGTCGGGGGCAGGTCGTCGACGCGGCCATGACCGATGGAACCGCCGTCCAACTCTCCCTGATCCACGGGCTTCTCGCGGTCGGGCGGTGGAAGGACGAGCGGGACGCGAACCTCTTCGACGGCGCTGCTCCCTTCTACCGCACCTACCGCACCGCCGACGCCCGCTACATGGCCGTCGGCAGCGTCGAGCCGCAGTTCTACGCCGTACTGCTCGATGTGCTGGGGCTCACCGACGAGCCGCTGTTCGCCGCACAACTCGACCGTGAGGCATGGCCGGCCATGTGCGCACGGCTGGACGAGGTCTTCGCCACCCGTACACGCGACCAGTGGGCCGCGGCCTTCGACGGAACGGAATCCTGCGTCACGCCGGTGTACGGGCTGACCGAGTCCGCCACCCATCCGCACAACGTCGCCCGCGGCACCTACTACACCGAAGCGGGCCTGCTCCAGCCCGCACCCGCGCCCCGCTACCAGGGCACCCCGGCGGCCAGGCCCGCGCCCGCCCCGGTCATCGGCAGCCACACCCGCGAGGTGCTCACCGAGATCGGTCTGAACGCCGCTGACATCGAGGGTCTGATGTCGAGGGCCTGACGTCGAGGAGCTGATTCGCCGCAACTCCGGAGGGGCGTTCCCGTCGAGGGGAACGCCTCTCCTTCCGCGCCCCGACCCGCCAACACGACGACGGCCCGTACAGCCCCTTCGGAGGCTGTACGGGCCGTCGTCAGCGATGTCTTTGCGGGCCGGGTCAGAGGTGTTCCAGGACGGTGGCGTTGGCCAGACCGCCCGCTTCGCACATGGCCTGGAGGCCGTAGCGGATGCCGTTGTCGCGCATGTGGTGGACGAGCGTGGCCATCAGGCGTGCGCCCGAGCCGCCGAGGGGATGGCCGAGGGCCATGGCGCCTCCGTTGGGGTTCATCCGGCTGTATGCGGCACCGGTCTCCCGCAGCCAGGCTGCCGGAACGGGGGCGAACGCCTCATTGATCTCGTAGGCGCCGATGTCGTCGAGAGTCAGGCCGGAGCGCTTCAACGCCTTGGCCGTGGCCGGGATGGGGCCGAGGGCCATGGTGATCGGGTCGGCGCCGGCCAGGACCGCCGTGTGAATGCGGGCCAAGGGGTGCCAGCCCCGCTGGGCGGCGATCTCGCTGGTGGTGATGAGCAGGGCCGCCGAACCATCAGATATCTGAGAGGAGTTGGCTGCGCTGATCACTCCGTCCGCCTTGAACGGGGTCTTCAACCCGGCCATGCCTTCGAGGGTCGAGCCGCGGCGGACCCCCTCGTCCGTCGTGACGACAGTGCCGTCGTCGGTCGTGGTGACCGGGACGATCTGGGTGTCGAATCGGCCCTCGTCGATCGCCCGTGCGGCGCGCTCGTGGGAGTCGAGCGCCAGCTGGTCGAGTTCGGCGCGGGTGAAGCCGTAGCGTTCGGCGATCATTTCGGCGCCGAGGCCCTGGTTGAACTCCTCGACGCCGTACCGCTCGCGCACCTTGGGGCCGAAAGGACGGCCGTACTGGGTGGCGTTGCGTGCGGAGCCGATCGGCACCCGGCTCATCGACTCCACTCCGCCGGCGACGACGATGCCGTACTGTCCGGAGACGACGCCGGCGGCGGCGAAGTGCACGGCCTGCTGGGACGAGCCGCAGGCGCGGTCGACGGTGACGCCGGGCACCTCCTCGGGCCAGCCGGCCGCGAGGACCGCGTAACGGCCGACGTTGGACGCCTGTTCGCCGATCTGGCTGACGCACCCCCAGACCACGTCGTCGACGGCGGCGGGGTCCAGCCCGGTGCGGTCGGCGAGCGCGCCCAGCACATGGGCGGAGAGGTCCACGGGGTGGATGCCGGACGGTACTCCGCCTCTCTTGCCGATCGGTGTGCGGACCGCGTCGACGATCACTGCGTCGCGCATACTGACTCCCATCGTTGGTGTCTGCTTCTTACGGAGGTACGCCGTCTCATCGCAGGGGGCGCAGCACGGTTTCCTGCACCACGCCGGCGATGAGCCGGCCGTCGCGGTCCCAGACGTCGGCGAATGCCAGGGCGCGGCCGTCACCCGCCGTCGGGCTGCGCTGGGAGAAGAGCATCCACTCGTCGGCGCGGAACGGGCGGTGGTACCAGACGGCGTGGTCGAGCGATGTCAGATACACCGTCGACGGCTGCTCGCGCAGCGGCCTCGGCGGCTCGATCGGCAACGCGGTGGACGGCGAGAGGAAGAGGTCCGAGACGTAGGCGAGAGCGCAGGCGTGGAGCAGCGGATCGTCCGGGAGCCGGTCGGCGGCGCGGATCCACAGCTTCTGCTCGGTGACTCCGGCCGCTCCGGGTTCGGCGCTCGGGGGCACGTGGCGCATCTCCAGGACTTGGTGGTACGGCGTCCGGGAGCAGTCCTCCGGGTCGGCCGCCGCCCAGAGTTCGAAGAGGTCCGGGGTGGCGTCGGGCCCGGGGGTGTGCGGCATCACGGCCTGCCGTTGCCAGGTCTCCTCGGGGCGCTTGAACGACGCGTTGAGGGAGAAGATCAGCTCTCCGTCCTGTGAGGCCGACACCTGGCGGGTGTGGTACGAGCCGCCGTCGCGCAGTCGGTCCACCGCGTAGACGATGGGACGGGTGGTGTTGCCGGCCCGCAGGAAGTAGCCGTGCAGGGAGTGCACGGACCGTCCCTCCGGCACGGTCCGGCCGGCCGCGGTGAGCGCCTGGGCCGCGACCTGCCCACCGAAGGCACGCATCGGCATGCCTTCGTGGCACCAGCCCCGGAACAGGTCCGGTTCATGCGCCTCCAGGGACAGGAAGTCGACCAGGCCCGGGTCGTGTGGAGGGACGGTGTCGAGCATCGGTTGCCTCCGGTGGTTACAGAAGTTCGAGGATGGTGGCGTTGGCCATGCCACCGCCTTCGCACATGGACTGGAGGCCGTAGCGGATGTTGTTGTCGCGCATGTGGTGGACGAGGGTGGTCATGATGCGGGCGCCGGAGCCGCCGATGGGGTGGCCGAGGGCCATCGCGCCGCCGAGCGGGTTCATGCGGTCGTAGTCGGCTCCGGTCTCACGGAGCCAGGCCAGGGTGACGGAGGCGAACGCCTCGTTGATCTCGTAGACCCCGATCTCGTCGAGGGTGAGACCGGCCTTCTTGAGTGCCTTGGCGGTGGCGGGGATGGGGCCCTTGAGCATGGTGACGGGGTCGGTCCCGGCGACCACGGCGGTGTGGATGCGGGCCATCGGGGTCCAGCCCTGGGACCGCGCGAACTCGCTGGTGGTGACGAGGAGGGCTCCCGTCCCGTCCGAGACCTGGGAGGCGTTGCCGGCGGTGATGGTGCCGTCCTCCTTGAACGCGGGCTTGAGGCCCGCGAGCGTCTCCATCGTGGAGCCGCGGCGTACGCCCTCGTCGGTGTCGAAGACGCGGGCCGCACCATCGGTGCCGGTGACGGTGATCGGGGCGATCTGGTCCTTGAAGCGCCCCTCGTCGATGGCGCGGGCCGCGCGTTCGTGGGAGTCGAGGCCGTGCTGGTCCATCTCGGCGCGGGTGATGCCGTACTCGTCGGCGATCATCTGCGCGCCCATGCCCTGGCTGAAGCGGATGCCGTCGTAGCGGGCCCAGACGTCCGGTCCCATGGGCTCGCCGAAGCGGCCGTCGGCCCGGGTGGAGCCGAGCGGGATCGTGCTCATGATCTCCACGCCACCGGCCACCGCCACGTCGTACTGCCCCGAGATGACACCCGCCGCGGCCTGGTGGACGGCCTGTTGGGACGAGCCGCACTGCCGGTCGATGGTCACACCGGGCACGGACTCCGGCCAGCCTGCGGCGAGCACCGCGGCCCGACCGACACAGCCGGTCTGCATGCCCACGGTCCCGGCGCAGCCCCAGATCACGTCGTCGACGAGGGCGGGGTCGAGCCCCGTCCGCTCGGTGAGGGCCTTGAGCACATGGGCGGAGAGGGAGGCCGAGTGCAGTTGGGACAGTGAGCCGTTGCGCTTGCCGACGGCCGTACGCACGGCGTCGACGATCACTGCGTCGCGCATGAGGGATCTCCTTGGTGAGGAAGCGGGAGGGAAGGGGCCCTACAGGCCGAGGTCCTTGGCGATGATCGACTTCATGACCTCGCTGGTCCCGGCGTAGATCCGGGAGACACGGGTGTCGGCGTACAGGCGGGCGATGGGGTACTCGAGCATGTACCCGTAACCGCCGTGCAGCTGGAGGCACTTGTCGATGACCCGGCCGGCGACCTCGGTGCAGAACAGCTTGGCCTTGGCCGCGTCCGCGGGGGTCAGCTCGCCGTTCGCGTGCAGCTCCAGCGCTCGGTCGACCATGGCCTCTGCGGCCTCGACCTCGGTGGCGCACTCGGCGAGGACGAACTTGGTGTTCTGGAAGGCGGCGACCGGCCTGCCGAAGACCTGGCGCTCCTGGACGTACTCCTTGGCGAACCGGACCGCGGCGGCGGCAGAGGCGTAGCCGCCGAGCGCCGCGCCCAGCCGCTCCACCGCCAGGTTGTGACTGAGATACGCGAACGCCCGGCCCTCCTCCCCCAGCAGGTTCTCGACCGGGACCCTGACGTCGGTGAAGGACAGTTCGGCGGTGTCCTGGGCGCGCAGGCCGATCTTGTCGAGCTTGCGGCCGACGGCGAAGCCCTCCGAGGTGGTGTCCACACACAGGATGGACAGTCCCGCACGCCGGTTCTCGGGGTCGTACGGCGAGGTGCGGCAGACCACCAGGATCAGGTCGGCCTGTGCGCCGCCGGTGATGAAGGTCTTGGCGCCGTTGAGGACGTAGTGAGTGCCGTCCTCGGCGAGCAGGGCGCGGGTGCTGATGCCGGCCAGGTCGGAGCCGGTGCCCGGCTCGGTCATGGCGATGGCGGTCATCATCTCGCCCGAGAGGAATGAGGGCAGCCAGCGTCTCTTCTGCTCCTCGCTGCCGAACTCCAGCAGGTACGGCAGCACCAGGCAGGTGTGCACCGACTCCGCGCCGAAGCCCACTCCGGCCCGCGCGGTCTCCTCCCGCAGCACGGCCTGGTACTTGAAGTCGGTCACGCCGGCCCCGCCGTACTCCTCGGGAACCTGAATGCCGAAGACACCGAGGTCGCCGAGCTTTCGGTACAGGTCGCGGGGCACGTGGCCCTGGCGCTCCCAGTCCGGGTAGTCCGGGACGACCTCCTTGGCGATGAACTCTCTGATGGTGGACCGGAATGCCTCGTGGTCCTCGGTGAAGACGTTACGGCGCACGGGACGTCGCCCTCTCTCTCCCTGGCCCGGTAGCTGACCAGGCAACGATAAGTTAATCCACAATAACCATGACGTCCATGACTCCACCAGGGCCAGAAAGTTGCCCGAAGCACCCACTTCCTGTGGCGCCCCCCTGAACCGCGAGAGCCCGTCTCATCCGTCCTGAGAGTCGAAGTCGCTGGTACACAAGGTGTCGACAGTGGCGGGGAGCACAGTTCCAGCGTGCGCTCGGTGTGCTTTCACACAAGATCAGCCCGGCCGGATGAGGCGCATGCTCCGAGGCGTAGACGTCAGATGTGATTCGACGCACACTTCCGGCTGGCATTCCAGCGAACCCTACACAGCCCACTCAGGAGGTCGCCATGCGCACGTTCGGGATCCCCCGACCTCGTTTCCTCACCACGCTCGCCACCACCCTCGTCGCCACCGCGGCGTTCGCCCTCACAGGAGCGTCCTCCGCTGCCGCGGACGACCCGCTGCCGGTTCCGTACCTCTTCACCACCGGAGCCGCCGCGGGGAACCTGGCGCCGAACTCCTCGCCGCCCGGCGCCAACGACTGGTCCTGCAAGCCGAGCGCCGCTCACCCTCGGCCCGTGGTCCTCGTCCACGGCACGGCGGCCAACGCCCGGATGAACTGGGACTCCCTCTCCCCACTGCTGCGCAACAACGGCTACTGCGTCTTCGCCCTCAACTACGGGGCCTCCGACCTGGTGATCACCAAGGCCCTGTGGCCGATCGAGAGCAGCGCCGTGCAGCTCCGCGACTTCGTCGACCAGGTGCTGGCGGCCACCGGTTCGTCCGAGGTCGACATCGTGGGCCACTCCCAGGGCGGCCTGATGCCCCGCTACTACGTCAAGAACCTCGGGGGCGCCGCCAAGGTCCACACCCTGGTCGGCATCGCCCCCACCAACCACGGTGGCTCGATCAGTGGCTTCATCACCCTCCAGGAGTTCCTGGGCACCCTGGACATGTACGCCGACCTCACCGCCGTCGGCTGCCCCGGCTGCGCCCAGCAGTACACCGGATCGCAGTTCCTGACCGACCTGAACACCGGCGGCGACACCGTCCCCGGGGTGAACTACACCGTGATCGCCACCCGATACGACGAGCTGGCCTCCCCGTACACCACGGCCTTCCTCAGCGGCCCCAACACCACGAACATCACGCTGCAGGACGGCTGTCCGATCGACTTCTCCGGCCACATCGAGATCGCCTTCGGCCACCGGGCGCTGGCCATGGTGCTCAACGCCCTCGACCCGGCGCACCCCCGCTCCGTCCCCTGCTACCCGGTCTCCTTCAACGGCTGACATCCTCACGGGAATGCGGACGGGGCGGGGCCCCCACGGGGGGGGGGCCCCCCCCCCCGGGGGACACCATGTGTGGAGGCCTCCGCCGCGCGTGACCCCAGT
>NZ_JBSHDU010000011.1:56061-80186 GCF_053616475.1 Streptomyces sp. NPDC055815
GCCTCCCCGCTCCCAAACCCACGCCCCGCACCTCCCGCTCGTCGGCCGCCGCCCCCCCCCCCCCCCCGGGCCCCCCCCCCCGCCCCGACGTGTCACGCGATGTCGATGACCGTCCGCAGCGCTTCACCCGTGTGCATCTGACGGATCGCCTCGTTGACGTCCGACAGCGGCACGTGGTGGGTGATCATCGAGGCCAGGTCGACCCGGCCCTCACGCCACAGCCCGATGATCGTCTCGAAGGTGCGGCGCACGTCGCCCCCGCCGTAGAACGACGGCAGGATCTTCTTCTCCGACCCGACCAGTTCCGCCATGCTGATGCCCGGCATGTCGCTCTGCGCGCCGACGCCGACCAGGCAGACCGTGCCACCGGGCCGCGCCGCGCGGTAGGCGGCCTTGAACGTGGCCGGCTGGCCGACCGCCTCGAAGGCGTAGTCGAAACCGAAGACGTCGGTCAGACGCTTCCTGGCGTCCTCCAGCTCCTCCGGTGCGACCGCCTCGGTGGCGCCGAACTTCAGCGCCAGCTCCCGGCGTCCCGGCGTCGGGTCCACGGCGACGATCCGGTCCGCGCCTGCCACCTTCGCGCCCTGCACGATGCTGATGCCCACGCCGCCCAGGCCCACGACGACCACCGACGAGCCGGGCTTGACCTTGGCGGTGTTGAGGGCGGCGCCGATGCCGGTGGTGACTCCGCAACCGATGAGCGCGGCGATGTCGTACGGCAGGTCGTCGGGTATCGGGACCGCCGCCGCCGCGCTGATCACCGTCTCCTCGGCGAAGGTGCCGGAGCCCAGCAGGCCGGGGAAGGTCTGCTCTCCGTCCGCGAAGCCGGGCTTGGCGATGTTGGCGTATCCGCTACGGCACAGGTGGCCCTCGCCGACCCGGCAGGACGGGCATCTGTCGCAGGGCGGCATCCAGCAGACGACGACCCGGTCGCCGGCCTTGACGTGGGCGACGCCCTCGCCGATCTCGACGACCTCGCCCGCGCCCTCGTGGCCGGGAACGAACGGAGCCGGGTGTTGGAGCACTCCGCTCATCGCCGACAGGTCCGAGTGACAGAGGCCGGCCCGGTGCAGTTTCACCCGGACCCGGCCCGGCCCGACGGCAGTGGTGGTGATCTCGCGGACCTCCAGGGTGTCGTCACCGGTGCTGTTGAGTACTGCTGCGCGCATGAGTCTTTCCTTCTCCGGTCCGCGGGGTCAGGACTTCGCCGGGGACGGCAGGTGGACGGTCTTGGTCTCCAGGTACGCGGCCAGGCCCTCCGGGCCGAACTCGCGGCCGATGCCTGAGTTCTTGTAGCCGCCGAAGGGGGCGGCGACGTCGAACTTCTGGCAGTTCACCGAGTACGTGCCGGTGCGGATGCGGCGGGCGATCTCGGTGCCGTGCGCCACGTCGCCCGCCCAGACCGTGCCCGCAAGGCCGAACTCGGAGTCGTTGGCGATCCGGATCGCCTCCTCCTCGTCCTGGTAGCGGATGAGACACACGACCGGGCCGAAGATCTCCTCCTGCGCGATCCGCATCGAGTTGTCGACATCGCCGAAGAGCGTCGGCTCGACGTACCAGCCGGTGTCCAGGCCCTCGGGGACGCCACCACCCGCGAGGATCTTGGCGCCCTCCTCCTGACCGATACGGATGTAGTCGAGATTCCGCCGCCGCTGGGCCTTGGTGACCATCGGGCCGACGACGGTGGCCGGGTCGGCGGGGTCGCCCACCTTCAGGCCGGCGACCGCCGCGGTGAGCTTCTCGGCGATCTCGTCGTAGCGCGAGGCCGGGGCCAGGATCCGAGTCAACGCCACGCACGCCTGCCCGCTGTTGGCCGCGAAGGAGCCGGCGATCAGGAAGCGCAGCGCGCGGTCCACGTCGGCGTCCTCAAGCAAGATCGCCGCGGACTTCCCACCGAGCTCCAGCGTGACCCGGGTGAGGTTCTGGGCGGCGGCGGCCATGATCTGTCTGCCCGCCGCCACCGAGCCGGTGAAGGCGACCTTGTCGATGCCGGGGTGCGCCACCAGGTACGCGCCGGTCTCCCGGCCGGCCGGAAGCACACTGAGCACGCCCTCGGGCAGCCCAGCCTCCATGCAGACCTCCGCCAGCAGATACGCATCCAGCGGCGTCTCAGGGGACGGCTTGAGCACGACGGTGCAGCCGGCGAGCAGCGCTGGGGCGAGCTTGCCCGCGATCGTCATCTGAGGCACGTTCCACGGAGTGATCGCAGCGACGACGCCTACCGGCTCCTTCCGTACGAGCAGCGGACCGGACAGACCCTGCCGTTCCTCCTCCCACACCAGCCCCTCGGCGGCGGCCAGGGTGGCGGCGTAGACGCCGACGGCGGACAGCGCCTGGCCCTGCACGGAGAACGACATGGGTGAGCCGTTCTGTAGGGTGACCAGCTCGGCCAACTCCTGGTGGCGGGCGAGCAGCCCGTCCTTGATCCGGGCCACGACCGCGGCCCGCTCGGCGGGGGTCATCCGCGGCCACGGGCCGTGGTCGAACGCCTCACGGGCGGCGGCTACGGCCTTGTCCACGTCGGCGGGAGCGGCGTGCGGCACCCGGCCCACGACCTCCTCGGTCACCGGGGAGACCACGTCGATGGTTTCGGCGCCGGCGGGCTCGGCCCACCGGCCGCCGATGCACAGCTTGTCGTGTACGACGATGTCGGGCATCGCAGGATCCTTCACGGGTTGCGGGGTACGGGAAGAGTTCACGGCTGCGGGGTACGTGCGGGCTTCACGGCAGGACCACGGGGAACCGGCGCGGGGGCCGCTCCAGCAGGCCGTGGAAGGTGGTCAGCACGCCGGAGTCGCCGTCAAGAGCGAGCGCTCCCGAGGCGGCGACGTCGGCGAACGAGGTGCGGCCGGACAGGATCCGGTCGAACTCGGCGCGGTCCAGACGGATCGTCAGCTGCGGCTGCTCTCCGCCGGGCGCGTCGCCGCGCATCGGTGTGAGCACGCCGTTGCCGACCAGCAGCGTCCACACCTGACCGCTGTCGGTGAACTCCCAGCGCATCAGCAGTCGGTGGGCGGAGGCGCGCGGCCCGTCCAACCGGACGGCCATCCACTCGAAAGCCTGGCGCACGGACAGGGCGGCCACCATGTCGAGGCTGTCGTTGCCCGACCCGCCGGACCCGTCCTGCCGCTCCTGAGCCTCGGCCCCGGCTCCGGCCTCGCGCAGCTCCTGGGCACCGGTCAGATAGATGTTGCGCCAGGTGCCGTTCTCCTGTGCGAAGCCCAGCCGTTCGTACGTGGCGATCTGCAGCTCACGAGCAGCTTCGTGCCCCGGCTCGGCGAACAGCACGTCGTTCAGCAGCTCCGCCGCCCAGCGCAGATCGCCGCCCTCGAACGCGTCGCGGGCGTGGTGCACGGCGCTGTCGGCGCCGCCGATCGCGGCGACGTACCGCTGAGCCCGCTCGACCGGCGGATGCTGCCACAGATGCGCGGGGTTGCCGTCGTACCAGCCCAGGTAGCGCTGGTACACGGCCTTGACGTTGTGGCTGATCGAGCCGTAGTAGCCGCGCACGCTCCAGGCCCGGCCCAGTTCGCCCGGGAAGCTCTGGATCTCCTCGGCGATCTCCGGGCCGGTAAGTCCTCGGTTCATCAGCCGTACCGTCTGGTCGTGGATGTAGGCGTAGGCGTCGCGCTGCTCGGTCAGCATCCGCACGACCGCTTCGCGGCCCCAGGTGGGCCAGTGGTGGGAGGCGATGAGGACCTCGGCGTCGTCGAAGAGCTGCATCGACTCGGTGAGGTACGCCGCCCAGGCGTGGGCGTCGCGCACCAGGGCGCCGCGCAGCGTCAGCACGTTGTGCAGGGTGTGAGTCGCGAGCTCGGCGATGAGCAGGATCCGTTGTTCCGGGAGGTAGAGGTTCATCTCCGCGGGCGCCTCGGCGTCCGGCGTCATCTGGAAGACCATCCGCACACCGTCCAGGACCAGTTCCTCGCCGGTCTTCGTGACGGTCAAAGTGGGCGGGATCAGGCCGACGCTGCCGGTGGAGGACGCCTGCGCCAGGCCGAAGCCGATCTGGCCTTCGGGGCCCACCGGTAGCCGGGTGCCGTACATGTAGTCGGCGCGGCGGCGCATCGCGGGGCCGACGACGATGTTCTCGCTGACCGTGTGGTGCATGAAGCCCTCGGGGGCAACGACGGCGCACGCGCCGGCTGCCACGCTCTTGAACGAGGTGACGCCGAGAACGCCGCCGAAGTGGTCGGCGTGGCTGTGGGTGTAGATCACCGCCTTGACGGGCCTGTCGCCGCGGTGCCGGCGGTAGAGCTCCAGGCCCGCCTCGGCCACGTCCCGGGAGAGCAGCGGGTCGACGACCACCACACCCGTCTCGCCCTCGATGATCGTCATGTTGGAGACGTCGAGACCGCGCAGCTGGTACACGCCCGGCGCGATCTCGAACAGGCCCTGGTGCACGTTGAGCCGTCCCTGGCGCCACAGGCTGGGGTGCGCGGTGTCGGGGCAGTCCACGTCGAGGAAGCCCCACCGCTCGTTGTCCCACACGACGCGGCCCTTGGGGTTGTGCACGACGCAGGGGTCCAAGCTGTCGACCAGACCGCGCGTGGCGTTGTCGTGGTCGGACGGATCGGTGTAGTCCAGGTCCGGCGTGGTGGTCATCTGCTGCTCGTCCTTCGATGCGGAGTGATGGTTCAGCCGCGCAGCAGTGCGCGGCCGATGATGGTCTTCTGGATCTCGCTGGTGCCTTCGTAGATCCGCAGGACGCGCAAGTCTCGGGAGATGCGTTCGACCGTGGTCTCCCGCATGTAGCCCATGCCGCCGTGGATCTGCACGGCGCGGTCGGCGATCCGGTAGGCGGCCTCGGTGGCGAAGAGCTTGGCGGAGGACGGACCGATCTTGGTGTCCTCGCCGGTGTCGTACTTGCGGGCCACCTCGAGCACCAGGGCGCGGGCAGCGTCCAGTTCGGCGCGGCAGTCGGCGAGCATCGCCTGGACGAGCTGGAAGCGGCCGATCGGCTCGCCGCCCTGCTTGTTGGTCCTGGCGTACTCGACCGCCTCCTCCAGTGCGCGGGTGGCCTGACCGACGGCGAGCGCGGCCACGTGGACCCGGCCCTTGGCGAGGGAGCGCATCGCGGCGCTGAAGCCCTTGCCGGCCATCCCGCCGATCAGGGCGGAGTGCGCGACACGGACGTTGTCGAAGAAGACCTCGTGGGTGTAGGCGCCCGCCTGCCCGGTCTTGACGTCCTTGGGGCCGACGGTGAGGCCAGGGGTCCCCTTCTCCACGAGCAGACAGGAGATGCCGTCGGTGCCCTGCCCCTCTCCGGTGCGGGCGAAGACCATGAACACATCAGCCAGTCCGGCGTTGGTGATGAACCGCTTGCTGCCGCTGATCTCGTAGAAGCCGTCACCGGTGTCCACCGCGCGGGTCTTCACCCCCGACGGGTCCGATCCGGCTTCCGGCTCGGTCAGCGCGAAGGAGGCCACCGCACCCTCGGCGAGCCGCGGCAGCCAGGTCTCCTGCTGCTCCCGCGAGCCGTAGTTCACCAGCACCTGTCCGGCGATGCCGATGTTGGTGCCGAACATCGACCGGAAGGCGAGGGTGGTGTAGCCGAACTCGAAGCAGAGCCTGGCATCCTCCTCCACGGAGGCGTTCATGCCGCCGAACTCCTCCGGGAGGGTGTATCCGAACAGGCCCATGCCGATCGCCTTGCGACGGATCTCGGCCGGCATCGCGTCGTTCGTCTCGATCTCCCGCTCTCGCGGGACGACGTCCTCGCGGACGAAGCGGCGCACGGCCTCCAGTACGGCCTTGAACTCCGTAGGATCCACCGGCGTTTCCTCGTTTCTCGCGTTTCGGGTGGTGCGGGGTGGGTCGTCACTCCTGCGGCCGAAGCCGCTGACGCAGTTCGGTCTTGAGGACCTTGCCGGTGGGCGTGAGGGGCAGGACGTCGACGATGTGCAGCTCGCGGACCTTCTGGTACGGAGCGACCTGTGCGGCCACGTGCGCCATCACCTCGTCAAGGAACTCCTGGCCCCGTGCCGCCTCGGCGGCGTGCGTCGGGCGCAGTTGGACGAAGCCGACAGGCGTTTCGCCGAGCGCCCGGTCCGGGCGGCCCACGACGGCGGCCTGGGCGATGGCCGGGTGCCCGCAGAGCAGTTCTTCCAGTGGCTGCGGGTAGACGTTGTAGCCCTTGTAGATGAGCATGTCCTTCGCCCGGCCTACCAGGAACAGGAAGCCGTGCTCGTCGAGCCGGCCCAGGTCTCCGGTGCGGAGCCAGCCGTCGACGAACTGCTCGGCCGTCAGCTCCGGTTCGCCCTGGTAGCCGTCGGTGATCTGCGGGCCGCTCGCCCAGACCTCACCGACGGCCCCCTGCTCCAGCACGGTGGTGCCGTCCTCGGCGCGGATCTGGAGCCGCGTGTTAGGGAGTGGGGACCCGACGCTGCCGAGCGGCGGTTCGAGTTCCGCGCCGGGTGCCGCGAGGGTCAGGCCCATGGTGGCCTCGCTGAGTCCGTAGCCCTCGTGGACGCCGGCGTCCGGGAGCAGCGCACGCAGCCGGCGCAGGGCGTTGGTGTCGATCGGTGCCGCCCCGGAGGTGAGCAGCCGGATCGACGAGAGGTCGTGCTTGTCCAGCACGGTGCTGCGGAGCATGCCGTAGTACATGGCCGGGGAGCCGCCCATGTGCGTCACGCCATGTGTCTCGATGTCCCGGATGAACTGGTCGGCGTCGAATCGGCCGCCGGTGATCACGGAGGTGGTGCCGAGCAGAGTGTTGGCGTTGTGGCCGACGAGGCCCAGTCCGTGGAACAGCGGGGCGATGGCGATGCTGGCGCCTTCGCCCGGGGTGATGGACTTCGGTGCGGGGTCCTCGACGCGCGTGACCCGGATGCCACCGGACTCGTCCAGACTCGGCAGCGAGCAGGAGCGTACGCAGCCGGTCTGGACGACGTTCGCCACCAGGTTGCGGTGGAGCACCCGGACAGCCTTCGTCCGACCTGTGGTGCCGCCGGTCAGCTGCAGGTGCGCGACGAGATCCGGGTCGACCGCGTAGCCCTCCAGCCGATCGCCGGCCAGGAGCTCGGAGAGCGGGAGGGAGCCCTGCGGGAGGACGGCGTCCGCGGGGGCGGGTGAGGTGGCGGATCCCGGGACGTGCACGACGAAGCGGATGCTCTCGCCCGCGGCCTCGGTGAGGGCGGCCGCGTTGGCGGGGTGGGTGAAGACCGCCTGTGCACCACAGTCCGCGAGCTGAGAGCGCAGTGCGCCTGCCGGCTGCGCCGGGTTGATCGGAGCAACCGCGACACCGGCGCAGAGGGCCCCGTAGTACGCGACGATGTACCAGTACGTGTTGGGCATGTGCAGAGCGACGACGTCGCCGGGTGCCAGACCGCGCTCGCGCAGCCCGAAGGCGACGCGCAGCGCGGCGTCATGGAGCTGGGTAAACGTGAGCGATTCCTCGCCGTCGAGCAGGGCGTAGCGCTCCGGGTAGGCGCGCGCGGCGCCCGCCAGCAGGGCGTCCGCACCGACGTTCGGGATGTCCAGTGTCGCGGGCATGTTCGTGTGCCGGGCGAGGGCCATGGTTCTCCCTGTGAGCTCTGGAAGTGAACGAGTTCTCTCGCAATCACGCCGCCACCCATGAGACGCAAGAGCACTCACAGCCTTGACGGAGCACTGAAAAAGTTAATTCACGATAACCAGTATGTCCATAGCTGCGTGGAGTCGTGAGCCCCGTCACCGGCCCGGGACCGCCCTGTCCAGAACTGTCCGTGCGGACTGCCAATCGAGGACGGACAGGAGGTCCGGGACATCCGCTCCGCAGGCGACGAACTTGGCCTCCAGATCGGTCCGGCCCGGGGCTCGGAGCGGGGCACCGGGCGGCAGCGCCAGGGTGGAGCGCAGAACAGTGCCGTCCGCGAGAGCCAGTCGGATGTCCACCTCACCCCACAGCAGGTCGTCACCGCCAGGGGTACGGATCACGTCGACGGCTTGTATGAGCCGTCGGACCTCAGGGCGCTTCACGGCCTCGTCGGTGAAGCTGTCGAACCGGGGAAAGTCGTCGAGGAGTGCAGTGGCGATCGCGTACGGCATGGAGAACTTACTCTCGAGGCCGGTACGGGGCCGGTCGTGAATGAGGGGCTGCATGCTCGCCTCGGGGGTGGTGACGGTGATCCGTCGCACCTGCCCCGGGTCGATCGGGCCGTGAGCCGCCACGAGTTCGCGAATGGCGGCGATGGGACGCTGCATGGCATAACAGCAGGGATGCAGTTTGACCGCGAGGCCACCGGGGACGGCTGAGCCGGTGCCGGGCAGGTCTCCGCCCACACCACCGACCAGCCGCAGCCAGTCGTCCACCGCACGCGGATCGGCCGTGGCGCCGGCCTGGGCGAGGCGCGCGGCACGGACACCCGCCTCCGCGGCGAACCCGACCTGGAGCGACTTGCAGTGCGTTCCGAACGCGGTCTGCACGCCACCGGCGGCGGGCAGAGCCAGGGCCATGGCTACGGCCAGCCGCTCCGGGGACAGCCCGAGAGCCACGCCTGCCGCCACGGCCGCCGCGGGGGCGCCCTCCGTGCACGTGGCGTGCCAGCCGGCGGCGTAGTGCCGCCAGCCGAGCAAGGTACCGAGACGCGCCATCACGCCGGCGCCGGCCAGGTACGCCCGGGCGTCGCCGCCGACGGCGAGCACCGCGGGGACGATGACCACACTGACGTGGCTGGTCGCCTCGATCTGCACGTCGTCGAAGTCGAGGACGTGTCCGACCGCGGCCCACCGGGCCGCGTCCGGGAGAGACGCCACGAGGGATGCCAACTCGTGGTCGCGGGCTGCCAGGGTGACCGCAAGGGTGTCCAGGAGAGACCGTTCGGCGAGCGCGAGGTCGTCGGCGTCGGGCCGATAGCTGTGCGCCCAGTGGGCGAGGATGTCGGCGGTGACCGCCATGGAGTCTCCCTTCGTTGGTGGCGGCGTCAGCGCTTCGGCTGGTAGTCGGTGTGGTTCTCGACGTGCCGGAACAGCGCCTGGGCGTTGCTGTCCGCGGTGCCGCGCGTGGCTTCCTCGGCGATGTGACCGACGAGACCGACGGCTCGCGCCGCCACGACGACACTCCGGATCAACTGCCAGTCGAAGCCCAGGTCGGCGAGGACCGCACCGAACGTGCCTGCCCCATTGAGTGTGATGAGCCTGCCGCGCCGGCGTTCCATCTCGGCATGCACGGCCTGGAGAAGGAGGCTGTGTTCGCCCAGGAAGCCCCACTGCCCGGCCAGTTCGAAGAAGCGGGCCGTTCGGGGATCGCGCGGGCGGTGGGTGGGGTGGCCGAAGCCGGGAACCTTCTCGCCGGAGGCGGCGTACGAGTCGAGGATCGAGGCCGCGGTGACGCCGTCCTCCTGCCCCTCGGGAGCCGCCGCGAGCGCCTCCTGAAGCATGCGGGCCGTGAGCTCCATGGCACCGAGGTAGACGCTCCCGGCGCCCAGGAGCCCCGCGGCGACGGCCGCCTGTGTCGCCTCGGGCGCTCCGAGCCACGTGAGCCGTGCGGCCATGGAGCTGGGCGTGAAGCCGTGCTCGGCGATGCCCACCATGAGGGCGTTGAGCATCTTCGACTCGTTGCCCTCGGGCAGGCGTCCGCGCGCTCCCAGGAAGACGAGGTCGGCCAGGGTGGCATGCCCGATGATCTCGGAGCACAGGTCGTAGCCGTAGATGTCGATCGAGTCGGCCGTCGAGTGACCGATGTGCGTGGTGTACATGTCTGCCTTTCAGACCGCGGCGACGAGGGTGGGCGGTGTCGCGGGCAGGTGGCCCAGCGCGGTGTCGAGGGTCTTGTCGGTCCAGCGGCCGTCGTTCTCGTGGGTCTCGCGCACGGTCCAGCCGTCGTAGACGTCGATCCGCCCGCCGCGGATCATCAGCATCTGTCCATTGGCCCTGCAGTCCTCGCGTGCCAGCCAGGCGACGAGCGGGGAGACGTTGCCGGGGTGCCAGGTGTCGAACGCGCCCTCGCGGGCTGCCAGTTTCTCCGCCAGGCCCGGGGTCTCCTCGGTCATCCGGGTACGGGCGACCGGGGAGATGGAGTTGACGCGGACGCCGTAGCGCTCCAGCTCCCGCGCGGCGACGATCGTCATGGCGGCGATGCCGGCCTTGGCGGCGGCGTAGTTGAGCTGGCCGGGGTTGCCGCGAAGGCCCGACCCCGACGAGGTGTTGATCACCGATGCCATGACCGGGGCCCCGGATGCCTTGACCTGATCCCGCCAGTGGGCGGCGGCGTGGTGGAGGGTGTTGAAGTGGCCCTTGAGGTGTACGGCGATGACCGAGTCCCACTCGGCCTCGGTCATCTTCACGATGGTGGCGTCGCGGGTGATGCCGGCGTTGTTGACCAGGATGTGCAGCCCGCCGAAAGTGTCGACCGCGAGGTCGATCAGAGCCTTGGCCGCGGTGAAGTCGTCGACGCGGCCGGTGTCGGCCACCGCCTTGCCACCAGCGGCCGTGATCTCGTCGACGACCTCCCGCGCCGGGCCGGCGTCAGGATCGTTGACGACGACCTCGGCGCCTTCCTTCGCGAGCAGCAGCGCGTGCTCGCGGCCCAGACCGCGACCCGCGCCGGTGACGACCGCGATGCGGCCCTCCAGGCTTCCCATGTCGGTTCTCCTCCTTGTCGGTGGTTCGGCGAATGGCACCGCCGTGCGTCACCGGACGGCACCGTCGCGGCGCAGCCGTTCGATGTCCTCAGCCGTGTATCCGGCCCCGAGCAGGACCTCGTCGGTGTGCTCACCGAGCAGCGGCGCCCGCCGAGGGGTGGCCTCCGCACGGCCGGCGAACTTGATCGGGTTGCCGGCGATGGTGACCGTTCGTTCCAGACCGGGCTGCTCGACCTCGACCAGCATGTTGCGAGCGCGTACATGCGGGTCGGTGAAGATGGTGTCGGCGGTGTTGACCGGGCCGACCGGGATGCGCCCTCCCAGTACCTCGCCGATCGCCGCGCGGTCCCGGGCGGACGTCCAGGCGCTGACGCTCTCCCGCACCTCGGCGCTGTGCGCCACCCGGCTGACGTTGGTGGCGTACCGGGGGTCGGTGGCGAGCTCCGGACGGTCCATCAGTTCGCACAGCAGCGCCCAGTGGTTGTCGCCCGGCGCGGCCAGCGCGATCCAACCGTCGGCGGCCGGGAAGACGCCGTACGGGCAGAACAGGGGGTGGCCGTTGCCCTCCGGCTCCGGGACCACTCCCTGGTAGGAGTGCTGGTAGACGATCCGTTCGCAGGCCGAGAGCACCGAGTCGTACAGACCGACGTCGACGAACCGGCCGCGCCCCGTGGTCTCGGCCTCCCGTACCGCGGCGAGGATGCCGACAACCGAGAAGAGCGCCGGGATGATGTCGCCGAGGCCCGGTCCCGCCTTGTGTGGCGGGCCGCCGACGGGTCCGGTGATGCCCATGAGGCCGCCCATGGCCTGCGCGACGATGTCGTAGCTGGGCCAGTCCTGGAAGGGGCTCGCTCCGGTGCGCGGATCGCCGAAGCCGCGGATGGCTGTGTACACCAGCTTGGGGTTGATCTCGGCGAGCGTTTCGTAGCCCAGGCCGTACTTCTCCATCACGCCGGCTCGGTAGTTCTCCACCAGCACGTCGGCCGACGCGGCCAGCCGTCGAACCACCTCCGCGCCCTCCGGCACGGAGATGTCCACCACCATGCCGCGCTTGTTGCGGTTGACGCTCTGGAAATAGCCGCCGTACGCCTTGAGTTCGTCGCCGTCGGCGAACGGCCCCTGGGCCCGGGTCATGTCGCCGGCCGGCGGCTCGACCTTGGTCACGGTGGCACCGAGTTCGGCCAACAGCATCGTGCCGAACGGACCGGCGAGCACCCTGCTGAGATCGAGGACGGTCAGTCCGGTCAGCGGACCGGCGGCGGAGGGCGAGCTCATCGGCCGAGCAGAGTGTCGGAGATGATCTTCATCTGGATCTCCGAAGTCCCCTCGAAGATCTTCGTGAGGCGTGCGTCGCGCCAGTACCGCTCCACTGCGAAGTCGGTGGTGTAGCCGGCGCCGCCGTGGATCTGGATGCCTTCGCTGGTGACCCGCTCGGCCATCTCCGTGGCGTGCAGCTTCACCATCGAAGCCTGGAGGTTGGAGGGGCGCCCCGCGTCGTAGTCGGCGCAGATCCGGTACAGCAGGGCACGGGACGCCTCGATCTGGGTGGCCATATCAGCGATCTTGAAGCGGATCGCCTGCTTCTCGGCGATCGGCCGGCCGAACTGCACCCGAGTCTTGGCGTACTCGACGGAGTCCTCAAGGGCCGCACGGGCCAGGCCGATCGCGCGGGCGGCGGTGTGGATCCGGGCGATCACCAGATCACCCATGGCGATCTTGAAACCCTTGCCCTCCTCGCCGACGATCATGCCGGGCTCCACCCGGGCGTCGTCGAACGACAGCTCCCAGGTCTTCCAGCCGTGGTAGCCGATCTTGCGGACCGGATTGCCGGTGACGCCCTCCGGCAGCGCGCCGCGTTCCTTCGGCATCAGAAAGCACGTGATGCCCCGCGAGCGGTGCGCCGGGTCCGCGGGCTCCGTACGGGCGAACACCTGGAGGTAGTCCGAGCCGTCGGCGAAGGTGCACCACATCTTCTGGCCCGTGATCCGCCAGCCGCCGTCCGTCTCACGCTCGGCCCGGCAGCTCATGTTGGCCACGTCCGAACCCGCCTCCGCCTCGGAGAGCGCGAAGGCGCTGAGGAACTCACCGCGGGCCATCAGCGGCAGGTACTCGTCCCTCTGCTGCTCGTCGAAGCCGTGAGCGAACTGCTGCCCGCGGGCGATCAGGCTGGCCACGCTCATCCAGCCGCGCGCCAGCTCCTCGACGACGATCGCGTACTCCGAGACGCCGAGGCCGAGACCCTCGTACTCCTCGGGGATCAGGATGCCGAAGAAGCCGAGGTCGGCCATCTTCGCGCGCAGCTCCATCGGGATCTCACCGGCCACCGGGTCCAGCTCATTGGCGACCGGCAGCACCTCCTTGGCGACGAACTCCCGCGCCATCGCCTGGATCGCCAGCCGGTCCTCCGTGAGGAAGGTCTCCGTCGTCATCACTCTCTCCTGCTCCTTGCCGCCTCGAGAGGCGCGTGCTTCTTCGCGGTGCCGCTGGACGGCACCGCCTGTCGACCTACGTGTCCTCAATCCGCCGGTGCCGCGGCCACGGCCTCCGCGGCGCCGCCCACCTGATGTCCCCACCGCCGCACCCGCTCGGGGTCGAACCCGCTGTCGGGCAGCGAGGTGCCGACGCCCGTCACCGGGCGGCCGGCGGGTCCGGGGACGGCACAGCCTCCGCGCGCACGTCACCGGTACGGAGTGCCGGTCTGCCGATCGTGAGCATGCGGGTGGTGTTCGATCGGCCGCTGACTCGATCGGTCAGCTCGACGGCCCCTGTCCGGAACGCCGGGCCCTCAGCTCACGCTTGAGGATCTTGCCGGCGCCCGACACCGGAAGCTCGTCGACGAACTCCATGCTGCGCGGGACCTTGTACCCGGCGATCAGCTCCCTGGCGTGGGCTCGAAGCTCGTCCTCGGTCGCGGCGGCACCGGGGCGGAGGACGACGACGGCGTGCACGCGCTCGCCCCAGCGGGCGTCCGGCAGCCCGATGACGGCGCAGGTGGCGACAGCCGGGTGCCGCACGAGGGCGTTCTCCACCTCCGCGGAGTAGACGTTCTCCCCGCCGGTGATGATCATGTCCTTCATGCGATCGGTGATGAAGACGTAGCCGTCCTCGTCCATGTACGCGCCGTCCCCGGTGTGCATCCATCCGTCGCGCAGCGCGGTGGCGGTGTCCGCCGGCTTGTTCCAGTAGCCGAGCATGAGGCTGCCGCCGCGGCAGAGCAGCTCACCCGCCTCGCCGCGGGGCATCTCCGAGCCGTCGGGGCCGACGATCCGGACCTCGCAGTGCGCGGCGACGCGGCCGGCGGAGCGCAGCATCCGCCCGCCCGCCCGGTGCTCCTCCGGGCCGAGCATGGTGATGATCGCGGTCTCCGTCATTCCGTATCCCTGGCTGAAGTCGGCCCGGGAGAAGACCTTCATGGCGCGCGTGAGCACCGCCTCGGAGATGGTGGAGGCGCCGTAGCTCACCCGGCGCACGCTGCTCAGGTCGCGCTGCCCGGCCTGCGGGTGGTCGACCAGCAGCTGGATCATGGTCGGAACCAGCCCGAGGGAGGTGACCCGGTGCTGCTCGATCGCCTGGAGCACACCTTCGGGGCTGAACCCAGGCAGGAAGACGAAGGTGCCGCCCACGAGATTCTGTCCCATCCAACTGGAGAGCGCGGCGATGTGGAACATGGGCGCCGCCACCAGCAGACAGCCGCCGGGCACCGCGCTTGGAAGCGTCACCTGCGTACCGAGAGCGGAGGTCAGCAGGCCCTGGTGGCTGACCATGACGCCTTTGGGCGATCCGGTGGTACCGCCGGTGTAGAGCAGCGCGGCGAGCGTGTCGCCTCCCGCACGCACGTCCTCGACGGGTTCGGACCGGCCGATCAGCGTCTCGTAGTCGGCCGCGCCCTCCGGCGCGGGGCCGTCCCCGCAGTGGACCACGGCAGCGAGCTGCGGACAGCTCTCACGCAGCGCGGGAAGCATGGCCGCGAAAGCCTCGTCGACGAGCAGCAGCTTCGCCCCGGAGTCATTGAGGGCGTAGACGATCTCGGCGGTGCTCCAGCGGGTGTTCACCGGCTTCACCACGGCCGCGAGCCACCAGGAGGCGAAGAAGATCTCGTGGTACCGATCGGAATTCATGGCCAGGACGGCCACCCGGTCGCCCTCAGCCACGCCCAGCCCGCGCAGGCCGCCGGCCAGGCGGGCCACCCGCTCGGCGACCTCACGGGTCGTGCGGACACGGTCGCCGCAGACCGTCATCGTCCGCTCCGGTGCCTGCTGCAGGGCGCGGTGCAGCGACTGAGTCAGATACATGGCAACACCAATCCTGGGCTGTTCCGGGGGCGAGGGACGGACAAAGGCGGCCTGAGCAGCCCCGCCATGGAACGTCATCTAGGTAACTGGAGATTCACTTTCGTTCATCGCTGCACTGCGGTCAAGCCCCAATGGGGGCGTTGCAGGATCTCGATAGGTTGCTGGGTGTTAACTTGAAGGAGAGGCCGCCCCCGAGGCCGTACGGCTGCCTCCGACCGGCTCTGGATGCCCTCGTACACGATGGGCACTGCCTATGCCCTCAGGAGCCGTACCTGTAGAAGCCGCGACCCGCCTTGCGCCCGAGCGCCCCGGCGGCCACCATCCGGCGCAACAACGGCGGTGGCGCGTACAGGGGCTCCTTGAACTCCTCGTACATCGACTCGGCGATGGACTGGGCGGTGTCCAGACCGATGAGGTCGAGCAGCCGCAGGGGGCCCATGGGGTGCGCGCAGCCGAGGACCATGCCGTTGTCGATGTCCTCGGCGGAGGCGACGCCCGACTCCAGCATCCGTACAGCAGACACGAGGTAGGGGATCAGCAGGGCGTTGACGACGAACCCGGCCCTGTCTCGAGCGCGCACGACGGTCTTGCCCAGCTTCGCCTCGGCGAAGGTCGTGACCCTGTCCGTCACCTCGGGGGAGGTCAGCTGGGTGGGGATCACCTCGATCAACCGCTGCACGGGGACGGGATTGAAGAAGTGGACGCCGACCACCCGCTCGGGCCGGCTGGTCACGGCGGCGAGGTCGATGATGGGAATGGACGAGGTGTTGGAGGCGATGACCGTGTGCGGGTCCGCCAGCACTTGGTCGAGCGCATGGAAGACGGCCTTCTTGACGTCCAGCCGCTCGGCGACCGCCTCGATGACCAGGTCCACGTCGGCGAACTCGGCGAGGTCGGTCGTGAACGAGATCCTGCTCAGGGCATCCTCGCGCTCCTCTGCGCTCAACTTCCCGGTACGCAGGCCGCGTTCGAGGGACTCGCTCAACCGCGAACGGCCCGCCGTCAGGGCCTGCGCGCCGTGCTCCGCCACCCTTACGTCCAAGCCGGCACGTGCACAGACCTCGGCTATGCCCGATCCCATCAGGCCGCAGCCGACGACGCCGACCCTCGTGAACTGACGCATGTCTCGATGCCCTCTCGATGACGCCGAGCGGGTGCCGCTGCTTTCGGCCCGGCCGACGGCACTGCGGGCACGGCCCGGACGGTGGCGCGCCCACGGGGCGCCATCCCACTGGACAGATGCGGGGGGCCGCAGGGCTCAGAGCAATCCCAGGCTCCGGTGCGGCTGCACGCTCCACTCGACTGATGAGCGTCGCACCATCGCGGCGACGCATCCGCACGCTATGGCACTCAGTGCCTGAAAGTAAAGGTACTGAGTGCCAAGTCGACGATGCCCCAGACACGCTTCCGGTGCATAGGCGTTAACCATTTACACCCAGTGACGACGACGTGGGCATCCGCTCCTCCACACATCCTGCCCCTTCGGGGGTCGCATCAAGTGATCCGCCCCTAACGTGATGATCAGCCATGCCTTACCATTGATCGATGGTCGGCAGTCGACGGCGAGGGGCGACAGGACATGCGCACAGAAGGCTCCGGTCGTACGGCCACGCGACGGCCTCCCGACCGCAAGGCCCGGATCGTCTCCGCCGCGTCCGACCTCTTCTGTGAGAGCGGCTACCACAATGTCTCGGTGGCCGATGTGGCGGCAGCGGTGGGCATCACCGCGCCGGCCCTCTACCGTCATTTCCGGGGCAAGCCCGACCTGCTGCTCCACGTGGTCACCGGCAGCATCTCCTCGATCGCGGCGGCGGCCCAGGAGGCGGAGAGCCTCGAGGCGTACCTTCAGTCGTCCGCGGTGCGCAGCGTGGAGCGTCGCGGCTCGGCGGTTGTCTGGCAGCGCGAGGCCCGCCACCTGTCGGCAGAGAACCGCGCGGACCTGCGCCGCACCCTCGGTGACATCATCGACAGGATCGCCGCGCTGATCCGCGCGGAGCGTGCCGACCTCGACTCCGCCGACGGGGAATTGCTGGCCTCGGCGGTGATGTCGGTCTACGGATCGATCTCGTGGCACCGGTCGTCGCTGCCGCGTCGCCGCTTCGAGCGGCTCCTGCACCGTCTCGCACACACGGCCGCCCACTGCATTCTGGGCAGTTCCCCGAGCGACACGGTCGCCTCGGCCTCGCCGGGCAGCTACGCCCAGCTCGCCCTGTCCCGCCGCGAGCAGATCCTCGGTGAGGCGACCCGCCTGTTCGACGAGCGTGGATTCCAGTCGGTGAGCACGGAGGACATCGGCGAGGCCATCGGCACATCGGGGCCCAGCATCTACAAGCACTTCCCCACGAAGTCCGATCTTCTCGTCGCCGCCGTGTCCCGCGGCGGCGAGCAACGCCGGGCAGGGACCGCACGGGCGCTGGCCACGGCGGGCGGCCCGGGCGACGTACTCGTCAAACTGCTGGAGTCGTACGTCGACTTCGCCATGAGTCAGAGCCACTTGATCGGCCTGCTCCTCGGCGAGCTGGACCAGCTGCCGGAGAAGGAGCGGAAGGCATCGCGGCAGGCGCAGCGGGAGTACCTGGCTCTCTGGGTCCGCCTGCTCGACGACATCCGGCCCGGGCTGGACGCGACCGAGGCCAGAATCGTGGTCGGGGCGACGCTCACCGCGGTCGACAACGCCGTGCGCACCCGTAGCCTCCGTGAGCGACCGGATCTCGCGGATCGTCTGGTGGAGATCGGTACGGCGCTGCTGCTGTCGCAGGACGAGCCCTCGCCGTCGTAGCGCGGCTCCCGTCGCCGACCCCACGTCCGCGACCCGTGGACCGCGGCTCGCGAACGGCGGCTCGTGCGTCCGGGCCGCAGGCGGTGCCGACGGTCCTCGACGGAGGACGGTACCCCGGTCGCCGGGCTCAGCCGAGACCGGCGACCCTGGACCGACGCACAGGCCGCCCGACGTGCCGAAGGGTGGAGGTGCCTACAGGCCCTCGAGTTCCGTACCCAGTGGGGAGAATCGCCTGCGGAGTTCGCGCTTGAGGACCTTGCCGCCCTCGTTACGCGGAAGGACCTCCACGAAGTGCACCTGTCGCGGCTTCTTGTACGAGGCGATGCGTGCCCGGGCGAAGTCGATGACGTCCTGCGCGTCGGGACGGTCGACGCCCGGGTGCGGGACCACGATCGCTGTGACCGCTTCGCCCCAGCGGTCGTCCGGGACCCCGACGACGGCCACTTCGGCCACGCCCGGATGCTCGGCGAGCGCAGCCTCGACCTCGATGGGGAAGACGTTCTCCCCACCGGTGATGATCATGTCCTTGATTCGGTCGGAGAGGAAGAGATACCCGTCCTCGTCGACATGGCCCGCGTCCCCGGTACGCATCCAGTCACCCGCGAACAAGGCGCTGTTCTCCTCCGGGCGGTTCCAGTATCCGGGCGTGACGTGCGGGGATCTGACCTGGATCTCTCCGACGGCGCCCGGCGCGGCCGGTTCTCCGGTCGTGAGGTCGGCGATCCTGATCTCGGTCCCGGTCCGTGTGTTCCCGACGGACCGCAGCAGGTGTTGCCGAGGGCCGTCGGCGTCGTGGTCCTCCGGCAGCAGACGGGTGACGGTCCCGGCCTCGGTCATGCCGTAGCGCTGGAGGAACCCGCAACCGAAGACATGGATCGCGCGGCGCAGCAGGGCCGGGGCGATGGGTGCGGCACCGTAGACGATGAGCCGCAGACGGGAGAAGTCCCGGCCCTCGATGCCAGGCAGCGAGACCAGCGCGTGCAGGACCGCAGGGACGAGAAGGGTATGGGTGACCCCTTCTCCTTCGATCACGTCCACGAGCCCGGCCGGGTCGAGGCCGTGGACCAGCACGGTGTGCGCTCCGGCCCGGATCGCGTAACCGAGCCAGCCGACGCCGGCGATGTGGAAGTTGGGCAGGGCGTTGAGGGCCACGGATCCGGGTTCCCACAGGTGCTCCGCGAGGCCCTCCTCGTCCGTGGTGAGGTTGGCGTGGGTGATCTGAACGCCCTTGGGGCGCCCCGTCGTTCCCGACGTGTAGAGCTGGAGGAGCACCTCGTGGGCGTCGGCCTCCGTGCCACGGCCTGGGTCGTGGTCCGGGTAGGCGGCCAACCACGTGTCGTACCCCGCCGCCTCCTCGTCCCGTGCTTCCCCCGTGACCACCAGCAGCAGGCCCGGTACGGCCTGCTGGACCGCGCGAGCGGCGGGCAGGAACTCCTCGTCGGCGACAAGGACACGAAGTTCCGCGTCGCGGGCCACGTCGCCAAGCTCGGACGCGTCGAGCCGCCAGTTCAGGGGTACGGCGACCAGACCCGCCTTGCCACAGGCGATCAGCGTCTCCGGCGCGTGGATCCTGGTCCGGGTGAGCGTACCGACATGACTTCCCGAAGGGACCGCGTCCAGCAGCGCCTGCGCCAGGCGATTGGTTCGGACGTCCAATTCCCCGTAGGTGACGGTGCGACCGCCGTGGCTGAGCGCAGGCGCGTGGCCGCGTTCAGCGGCGTGGTGACGGACCGAGCCGACGAGATTCAGGTGCATCCGGTGCTTCTTCCGTCGTCGTGGACGCGCGCGGGCGGGACGTACGGCCCGCGCAAAGCCTTCCCGAGGTCACGCGGGCGAGATCGTGCCGTTGCCGTCCCACGGCAGGTGGTCCGGCAGGTCGTCAGGGACCCTTCCGGAGAAGAGGGGGGCGCGGCGCTCCAGGAACGACCTCACGCCCTCGGTCGCGTCAGGGGCGCCGGCGAGGTCGTAGACCAGTCGTGAATCGAGCCGGTGCACGGCCTCCGGCGAGTCGGCCCAGGCGGCCCGGTAGAGCATCTGGCGGGTGAGCGCGACCGGGACGGGCGCGGTGTGTGCGGCGAGGGTGCGCGCCAGGTCGTACGCCGCGTCGAGGACGGTGTCCGGCTCATGCAGGCTGGTCAACAGTCCGGCGGCGAGCGCCTCTTCGGCGGGCACGGTACGCCCGGAGATCATCCAGTCCAGCGCCTTCGTCAGGCCCACCAGGCGGGGCAGGTACCAGGCGGAGGCGCCCTCGGGGACGATCCCGCGCCGGGTGAACGGGAATCCGAACCGGCTGTCGTGGCCGGCGAGACGGAAGTCTGCGGGCAACAGCATGGTGGAGCCGATGCCGACGGCCGCCCCGCGCACGGCGGCGATCACGGGCTTGTTGAGCCGGTGCATCACCGAGGTGACCCGCCCGGCCGGCTCCTGGTAGGTGCCGGCCTCGTACGCGGCCACGTCGTCCGGCTCGCTCGGCCTCCTGAGCCCCTCCCGCCTGCCGTCGTGAGCCAGGTCGAGGCCGACGCAGAACGTCGGTCCGGCACCGGTCAGGACCACGACGCGTACCGCCGGGTCCCGGTCGGCGCGGCGGAACGCGTCGGCCAGCTCGTACGACATGTGCGGAGTGAATCCGTTCCGCGCCTCGGGACGGTTCAGGGTCAGGGTCGCGACGCGGTCCCGCGTCCGATAGGTGATGCCTTCGTAGGCAGACATGGTCCTCCCCTGCGGCTCGGCGGGCGGCGGCAGTGCGGCGAGGCCGGTCTCACAGCCCGAGGTCCTTCGCGACGATCGACTTCATGACCTCGCTGGTGCCGCCGTAGATACGGGACACCCGGGTGTCCGCGTAGAGGCGGGCGATCGGGTACTCCGTCATGTAGCCGTAGCCGCCGTGCAGTTGCAGGCACTTGTCGACGATCCGGCCGGCCGATTCGGTGCAGAACAGCTTGATCCGCGCGGCGTCGGCCGCGGTGAGTTCACCGGAGTCGTCCAACTCCACACCGCGGTCGGCCATCGCCTGCGCGGCCTCGAACTCCGCGGCACACTCGGCGAGCGTGAACTTCGTGTTCTGGAAAGCGGCCACAGGCTTGCCGAAGACCTCCCGCTGCCGCACGTACTCGGTCGCGAACCTGATCGCGGCACGCGACTGCGCGACACCGGCCACCGCGATCGACAGCCGCTCGCGCGGCAGGTTCTGCGAGAGATAGGAGAAGGCCATGCCCTCTTCTCCCAGCAGGTTCTCCACGGGTACGCGAATGTCGGTGAAGGAGAGCTCGGCGGTGTCCATGCTGTGACGGCCGATCTTGTCCAGCTTCCGGCCGACCGCGAACCCTTCGCTCGCCGAGGGCACGACCAGGATGGACAGCCCCGCGCGCCGGTCGTCCGGGTCGTACGGTGCGGTGCGGCACACGACCAGGACCAGGTCGGAGACGGCACCGCCGGTGATGAAGGTCTTGGCCCCGTTGAGGACGTAGTGCGTACCGTCCTCGGACAGCTTCGCGGACGTACGGATTCCCGCCAGGTCCGAGCCGGTTCCGGGCTCGGTCATGGCGATGGCCAGCAGAATGTCCCCACTGGCGCATCCGGGCAGCCAGCGCCGCTTCTGCTCGTCGTCGGCGATGTTCAGCAGATAGGGAAGGACGACACCGGTGTTCACGTGGTGATGGCCGATCGAGGCACCCGCCCAGGCCACCTCCTCGTGGATGATCGCCTGGAACCTGTAGCTGGTCGGCCCGAGGCCGCCGTACTCCTCGGGGATGTCGAACCCAAGAGCTCCCAGCTCGCCCAGCCGCTTGAACACCCAGCGGGGAACCTGTCCGGCGGCCTCCCACTCGTGGATGTGGGAGGCGACCTCCTTGTCGAGAAACGTCCGTACGGTCTGCCGGAACGCTTCGTGGTCCTCGGTGTAGAGGGTGCGCTTCATGATCTCTCGCTCTCCGGTCCGCGGGTCAGGCGCGTGCGCCGTCGACGACCAGACACTGGCCGGATACGTAGTCGGATTCCTGGGTGCAGAACAGGTAGACGGCGCCTGCGGCCTCGACCGCGGTGCCCGGGCGGCCCAGTGGAATCGTCCTGGTCGCGTTCGCGGCCCGGTCCGGGTTCTGCCCGACCTTGATCTCCCGGCCGTCGATCTCCAGGGTGGCGTTGTCGGCGGCGGTGACCTCGGTCATGCGGGTCAGGATGTAGCCGAACGCGACGGCGTTGACGTTGACCTTGTAGCGCCCCCACTCCTTGGCCAGGGCTTTGGTCAGGCCGATCATGCCCGCCTTCGCCGCCGCGTAGTTGGCCTGGCCCACATTGCCGAAGTACCCGGAGGCCGAGGAGATGTTGACGACCTTGCGGTGGTACTCGGTCGGGTTGGCCCTGATGTACGGCTGCGCGGCGCGCAGGATCCGGAACGAAGCCTTCAGATGGACGTCCAGAATGGTGTCCCACTGCTCGTCGGTCATGCGCTGGACGACGGAGTCCCAGGTGTAGCCGGCGTTGTTGACGATGATGTCCAGCCCGCCGAAGGAGTCGACCGCCGCGCTCACGAACCGCTCGGCGAAGCCCTCCTCGGAGACGGAGCCGACGCAGGCAACCGCCTCGCCGCCGGCGGCAAGGATGTCCGCGACGGTCTCCTCCGCGGGCTCCTTGTCCAGGTCGTTGATCACGACCCTGGCTCCCTCGGAGGCGAGCTTCAGGGCGATCTCGCGGCCGATTCCGCGACCCGAACCGGAGACGACGGCGACCTTGCCGTCCAGGGCTCCCATGATGTGGCACGTCCTTCTTCGTTGCGGGCTTGCAGGCGCTCCACGGCGCCCGAAGTGGCCCGATGACATCCCCACCGACCCCACATGGAGGTTAGGTGAGATTCACTTTTATGGCAGGAAGGTAGATTGTCAAGCGTAGCGACGAGCAGGTCCGGGTTCCTAAAGCTTCACAGGAACCTTCAGGCTTTGGCGGCGATCCTGGCGGCGTCACGGTCCGGGTTCACGAGGAACAACGCCGCGAGGGCCCCGACGATCATGGTCACGCCAAGGACGAGGAAGCCACTGCCATAGCCGAGTGCCACGGACTCGCCCGACGCGACCAGCTTGCCGATGACGATCGGGGCGACGACGCCTCCCATGCTGTACACGGCCGTGATCACACCGAAGACCATGCCGCGCTGCTTGGCCGGGGCGACGTCGGCGACCCCCGCGAACGCGACCCCGTAGCCGGCGGAGTTCAGACACGAACTCAGGACCAGCAACACCATCTGCGGAACCCCCCTGTCCAACGAAGAGAAGGCGATGGTGCACACCCCGGACACCAGCACCATGGCCGCGGGCAGGACACCGCGGGTGACGCGGTTCGCAGCGCCTCGCTTCGTCATGTTCCGGGACAGCACGCCGACGAGGATGACGGCGATCGCCGAGCCGAGGTAGGGCAGGGCGACGAGGCCACCTGCCGTGCCCGCCTCATAGCCGAGCCCTTCCTGGAGATAGAGCGGGAGCCAGCTGACCTTCACGGATGTGTTCGCGTAGGCGACGAAGAAGAGCAGCATCATGCCGATCAGCGTCGGCGTCGCGAAGAGCCGCCCCAGCGGCACCCGCTCCGGCAACGCAGGCGCCGAGCCACCCGCCTCACCGTGCCCCGCTGCGGCCTCCGGCCCGGATTCTCCGCCGAGCAGCCACAGGGCGACCACGACAGCACCGAAAACCGCCAGGACGCCGAAGGCGGCGTGCCACGAGTACTCGAGGATCACCCAGGTCAGAACGGGGGCGGCCACGAGCGGGCCGATACCCGCCCCCGCCACGACGATCGAGCTGGGCACCGCACGCTTGTGGGCCGGGAACCACGAGTGCGCCACCTGCATCGCGAGCGCCGTGGTCGGGCCTTCCGCGAAGCCGAGCAGCACCCGACAGGCGACGATGGTCGTGAAGCCGACCTGGGCGGTCATGGGGGCCAGGCTCAGCGCCCAGATCGCGGCGATGCCGGCCAGCAGCCAGCGCGCCTTGACCTTGCCCCCGAGCCACCCGCCGACGACGGCTCCCACTGCGAACAGCCAGAAGAAGCTGCTCTGGATGATCCCGAACTGGGCGTCGTCCAGGCCCAGTTCCCGCTTCATGTCGACGCCGGCAAGCCCGACCACGACCTTGTCGGCGAAGTTCACGAGCATGAGACAGACCAGCAGCCCCAGGACGACCCATGCCTTCCGCCTCGTGCGGGGCACGCCGGACTTGCCCTTGCTCGCGGAAGCCGCGCCGGGGGGTTCGAACTGATCGACGGCCATGAGGATCTCCTGGAGGTAGTAAGGACCCGTTGGCCGGGAAGTGAATCACTACTAACCTTGCTGAGCAAGAGCCTGCGCGGGATTACCTGTGATCAGCAGCAGATGGGCCGCATTTTTCCCTCAGTGATGATTCAGCGATAACCAATGACGCGACTGCTCACTCAGGAGGCCGGGGACGCGACGGGTCGGCCGTCCGCGGCCGGGCATGCGCGCGCGGCGGGCCGCCACGTCGAGGGATTCGT